>JBFFJL010000330.1:0-4684 GCA_041555955.1 Nevskiaceae bacterium | reverse complement strand
GCCATTGTGGCTCGCACGCCATGAGTTGCCGTTCCTCTATCCCTGGTACGACCCGTTCAAGGAAGCCAGCACGCAGCAGGCCCTGGACTACCTGGAGCGTTCGCCGGCCGCGATGCGCGCGGCCGCCTGAACGCCGCGCTCAATCGGCGTCGACCGCTGCGTGACGATAGAGGCCATCGAACACGGTCTGCCAGCTCGCGCCCCCGTCGACTGAGGATTGCCAATGCTGGCGTACCGAGCCATCCGCGTTGGGCGTCCAGCTGATGCGGTCCTGCACCGGCGCGTTGCGCTTGGGACTGTAGCGCGTGCCCTCCAGCACCATCGCGCCGTCAAGCAGGCCACCTTCGAGCTGCAGCAGCGCACCGCTGCTGTCGACCCAGGTCTGGTGCCAGACACCGCGCGCGCGGTCGTAAATATTGAAACTGTGTCCGCGGAAGCTGCTGCCGCCGGTCCAGTTCTCCTGCAGAGCGCACCCGTTCAGGATCGCATCGATACGATTGTGGCCAACCGTATTGCCGTCCGGATCAGTGACGTCCCAGTGCCCTACCCAAAAATCGAACTGCCGGAATTCGGCCGTATCGCACGGCGCCAAAGGCTGCGCAGCCGCTGCCACGCACCACAGGCACACCCCCAGCGTCAAAATCCGCATCGCGTTCCTCCCTGCATCTCGTCCGATGACTGGCCCGGCGCATCGCCGAACCTTGCGCCACCTGTCGGCTCAGGCCGTATTTCCATCCACCGGCACGCTACAGTATTTCGCAGCCTAAGCTGTTACTTACAGATCACGGAAATAACAAGGCCGCGTGCCGGCCGTCGGGGGTCCGCCGGCACGGTGGCGAATATGAGACGTCGCGGAGGCAGAACCATGCGAACCGATACGCCGGATCATCTGCAACCCTCGTTACGCGCCCTGGATCAGGCGATCTACAGCCATGACCTGTGGGTCAAGGATTTGCTGCGCACGATCATCTGCCGTCTGCCGGTGGATCGTCGCGATCTGGACGCCGACGCCCATCACCACTGTCGCTTTGGACAGTGGTTCTATGACGATGCGCCGCGCGAGCTGCGTCGGCTCGATGGCTTTGCTTCGATGGAGGGCGAACACGAACACCTGCATCGGCTGGCCGGAAAGTTGTTGCACACCGTGATGTCCGATGAGGCGATCAACAGCAATGACTACGACGAATTCGCCAATACACGCGATCGTCTGATGCTTCAGCTACAGACCTTGAAACAGCAGATCGAGGAGATGCTGTACAACCGCGATCCGCTGACCGGCGCAGAAACCCGAACGCAGATGCTGCCGGCGCTGCGCGACCTGCATGCGATGGCGCAGCGCAAGGTGCTCGACTGCTGTGTTTCGATCATGGATCTGGATCACTTCAAGCGAGTCAATGACACCTTCGGTCATCAGGCTGGTGACCGCGTTCTGACCGCCACTGTCTCGCGCATGCAGGACATGCTGCGCTCCTACGACAAAGTGTTCCGTTACGGCGGAGAAGAATTTCTGATCCTGATGCCGAACACCGAACTGTCGCTGGCACACACGGTGATCGAGCGGCTGCGGGAACGTCTGGCCAACGAGCCCCTGACCCACGACAACGGCACGCCGGTGTCAATTACGGCATCGTTCGGAATCACGACACTCGACTCGAGTTGCGGCGTCGAAGAATCGATTCACCGTGCAGACATGGCGATGTATGCCGCCAAGAAAGCCGGCCGCAACTGCACCGTGGTGTGGTCTCCGGAGCTGGCCGGTCAACACGTACCCTTCGGCACGCACGCGCAGACCCTCCCGCCAGCCTGAGGCACCAGTGCAAGCGCCTGCAGCGACGGCGCACGCGCCAGGCGCTCGGCAGCCGACGCGCCCTGTCGCTCTCGGCGAGCACGATCCCTTCAGCATCCCTTGGGCTATTTTTCCCAGCTTGCCGAGCGCGGATAAGCGTGACATCTGTGTGACAATTTCGTCGCGTCCGTGTCAGGAAGCGACGCGACATGATGAATCAATCCGGACGACGGCGTTGGCTCAGCGCGGCAGCAGTAATGCGAGAACAGGGCGGCCATGAATGCCACCTGCTACTGGGGATGACAAATGAAGCGGCTCCAAATTCACCTGCGTGCGTCGCATGCAACCTTGGCGTGTCTGCTGCTTGCCGCCTGCGGCAGCTCCGAATCGCCGTCCACTTCGAACGCGGCACCGGCTGCCGCCGGCTCGGCCCCGATCACCCGCTACGACCTGGCCAATGGCTGCTACACCCTGCGCCCCCAGGATGGAAAAACGTTTGTCGCCAAGACAGGTGCCGGTTACGTCACGACCACCGACGCGACCGCGGCCGAGCGCTTCTACATGAAGCCCACAGCGTTGGGCGAGTACCTGTTCTGTGATCGCGATGGCAAATTGCTGGCGGCAGACGGAGCTGCGCTGACCGCTGCGGCGGACGCGTCTTCAGACGCCAACTGGATCATCACCGCGCCGAGCAACGGCGCATTTGCCGCGGCGGTGGAATCTTCCGGGCAGTCTCTGGACATCGACGCCAGCGGCACGCTGGTGTTGTCGGACACGGGCAGCACATTCCGCTTCGAGCCGGCCAGCAACTGCACGCCGTACCCGGAACTGTCGGATGACGTGATCGGCACGACCTACAAGGGCCGCGGTGTCAGCCAGCCGGTGGTTGGCTTCGCTGAAGTCCACACACACATGGCAATGGGCCACGAGATGTCCGACGGCCGCAACCCGGTCGGGCCTTCGGCTGGTGGCGTGATGTATGGCCAGATGTTCAACCGCTTCGGGGTGACCCACGCGCTGGAAAACTGCGAGGACTTCCATGGTCCGCAGGGCACTCGCGATCCGGAAGCGCTGATTCTCGACATGACACCGCTGACGCTGCATGACACCCAAGGCTGGCCAAGCTTCACCGACTGGCCGGCCTATGCCTCGCAGTTGCACCAGGCGATGTACTACACCTGGGTCGAACGCGCCTGGAAAGCAGGCCTGCGCATCCTGGTATCCGAGGGCACCAACATCGAGGCGCTGTGCGATGTCGCCAAAGCCTACATGGCCACGGTCAAACCCCTCGACGCGCTCGGCTACGAATGCAAGGACATGGAGCTGGGCATCGCCCAGGTCAAGTACCTGTATCAGCTGCAGGACTACGTCGACGCGCAGGAAGGCGGACCCGGCAAGGGCTGGTTCCGCATCGTCAAGGATCCCACCGAAGCACGTCAGGTCATCAACGACGGCAAGCTGGCCGTGGTGCCGGGCCTGGAATTCTCCAATCTGTTCCACTGCACGACACAATCCGTGGCCGGCGTCACCGGCGAGATTTCGGGCTGCACCCGCGAGGACATCGACCGGGAGCTCGACGAAGTCTGGGATCTCGGCGTGCGTGAGCTGTTCCCCTACCACGATGTCAACAGTGCGCTGGGCGGAACCGGCATCTTCGACGGCCTTGCGCTCAACTTCGTCGGATTCCTCGGCACCGGATCATTCTGGGAAACCTATGACTGCCCCGACGGCGGCGAAGGTGACACCTATTTCTACAATGCCGGCGCCTATATGACCACGGCGATTCCGGGCACCGGCAATGACCCGCTGACGCAGACGGTGCTGAGTCTGACCAACGGACTGCTGCCGACGTATCCCGCGGATCGGCGCCAGTGCAACGCGCGCGGCATGACCGAGCTGGGTCAGTACGTGATGCAGAGGCTGATGGAGAAGAAATTCGTCATCGACATCGACCACGCCGAACTGTCGATCAAGCAGAGCATGATCGACATGGCCAAGGCGCAGAATCCGCCGTACCCATTGATTTCTGCGCATGGCGGCCATGGTGGCATCTCGAACGAGCAGGCCAAGGAAATCCTCGAACTCGGCGGCCTGATCTATCCGTTCAAACCCAATGGCCGTGGCCATGTTGAGTTCATGAACAAGCTCAAGCCGATCTGGAATGAGGCGCGCCCCGGCGAGCCGCTGGCGCTCGGCTACGGCATGGACGCCAACGGCATCGCTGATCGCGCACCGCCGCGCGGCGCCGGCAGCGAGCCGGTGCAGTATCCGTTCACCTTGTTCAAGGGCGACGATTGGGGGCCACAGTTCAACGGCATTGCACCGGTGACCTTCGAGCTGCAGACCGTGCCGGAAAGCGGCAAGACCTGGAACATCGACGAAGTCGGCACCGCGCACTACGGCATGGTTGCGGACTATGTCGAGGAGATCCGGCTGGAGGGCGGACGCGAAGCGCTCGATGCGCTGTACAACTCGGCGGAAGCCTATCTGCAGATGTGGGAACAGACCGTCAACCGATGAAGCTCGCAGCGTTCTTTGCGCTGGCGGTCGCACTGCTCGGCGGACTGTGGTGGTGGCTGCGCCCCGCCGCCGAGCCGGCCACCTTGATCGTGGCACCCAGTGCGGTGATCGAAACGCCGCCGGCGGCGACAATTACGCCGGCCGGCGTCCACCGCTTTGTGCTCGAGGTGCCGGCATCCAACCTCCACGGCGCCGCGCAGACGCTGCAAGCCACGCAAGGCGACCACATCGAACTGATGGTCCTCAGTCCGCACGACGACGAGCTGCATCTGCACGGCTATGACCTGTCGGCGAGTCATGTCGCTGCAGGCAAGGACCTGACGCTGACTCTCTTTTGGCGAGCGCGGGCGCGTATGGAGACCAGCTACACTGTCTTTG
>JBFFJL010000329.1:0-4689 GCA_041555955.1 Nevskiaceae bacterium | reverse complement strand
GATGGAGGACATGACCTTCCGTCTCGAGAAGTCCGAGATCGAGAAGATCATGGGCGCGTCCGTCCTGCGGCGCCCCGTTCGTTGACAACAGCGGTTGATGCGTCGACGACGGCATCACGCCACGCGTCGACTCCCGCGCCGATTGACTCAGTGCACGACGTACAACAACGCGTTCGGCGACCCGCTGCCGACATTGCTCAGCACGCCCAGCGTGGCGTCGCCCAACAGCGCGTCGGCAACGTCATCCGGCGAAGCCGACGGATGCGCCCCCAGCACCAGCGCCGCAGCGCCAGCGACATGCGGACTCGCCATCGAGGTGCCGCTGATGGTGTTGGTTGCACTGCTGCTGCCGATCCACGACGAGGTGATGTCGGTGCCCGGCGCGAACAGATCAACACAGCTGCCGTAGTTGGAGTAGCCGGTGTCGCGTGAATCGGCGTTGGTCGCGGCACCCACCGTGATGGCGGCAGGCAGCTTGTTCGGCGAGCCACTGCAGGCGTCTGCGTTGCTGTTGCCGGCTGCGACAACGAAGGTCACGCCCGCGTCGATCGCGTTCTGCACCGCCATGTCCAGCGCGTCGGAGTCGCCGCCGCCGAGCGACATGTTCGCCACCGCGGGAAGCTGAGCGTTCGCGGCGACCCAATCGACCCCAGCGATGACACCGGCATTGCTGCCACTGCCTGAGCAGCCCAGTACGCGCACCGAATGAATCGTCGCCTTCTTGGCAATGCCGTAGGTGGTGCCTGCGGAAGTACCGCTGACATGGGTGCCGTGACCGTTGCAGTCGGTCGTATCGTTCGGATCGGTCGGGCCTTCGAACAGCCCAGTGCCCAAATCCAGGGCACCAGCGTTCAGCGGCACGCCCAGCTGCGCCGGATTCAGCCCGAGGTCGGTCAGCGCCTGGCCCAGGCTGCCGTCATCATTCGGCGCAAAGTTGCGGCCGGTACCAATGCGGCCGGCGAACTCGGTATGCGACGCGTTCAGGCCGGTATCGACCACATAAACGTTGACCCCCTGCCCGGCATTCGCCGGATAGCTGTAGCTGCCATTCAGCGGCAGCGCACGCTGGTCGACACGGTCCAGCCCCCAGGTCGCACCATTCTGGGTGCCCCGGATCTGCATCAGGCGGTCCTGTTCAACCAGTTTGACGCCCGGCAATGCGGCCATCAGCGCCGCCTGCGTGGCACTCATCTTCACAGCAAAGCCGCGCAATGCCGTGCTGTAGGTCGCAATCACATCGCCGCCGCCGACCAGCGACAGCAGTTTGCTGGCCTGCTGGTCGACACTCGGCGTTTTCAAGCCCAGTGGCTTGTTCAGCACAACGATGTAGCGATCCTGGATCAGGATGCGATCGGCGGCGGCGGCGTTGCCGGCGCACAGGCCCAACAGCAGCACGGCCAGCGTTGCGCGAACCGCCATGCGCTTATGTCGCTTGATGCTCATGAAACCCCCAATGTGGTCTGGAAGAGATGGATTCAGCTTCACCTGCGGATGTCGCCGCTGCCGGCACAGTGGCCGGGGCGGCGCGCCCGCTGTTCCGCCCAACACGGAACGGTGCACATTTATGCAGATTTGACGGCTGTTGTGTAAGAGAAAAACTACCCAATGCAGGAAAAATGCCAGCACTGGCCGGTGCCATTGCGACGGGAAGGCTGCGCATCCCATGCGATAATCCGCGCCCCGTTCGCCGTCGATGTCCGCAATGAACCGTCAGATCCTGGTCACCAACGCCCTGCCGTATGCCAACGGACCGATTCACCTGGGCCATATGGTGGGTTACGTTCAGGCGGACATCTGGGTTCGTTTTCAAAGGCTTACCGGAAACAACGTGCACTATGTCTGCGCCGACGACGCGCATGGCACGCCGATCATGCTGGCCGCCGAAAAGGCCGGGCAGTCGCCGGAAGCTTTCGTCGATGTGATCCGCCAACAGCACGAGCGCGACTTTGCCGAGTTCGGCGTGGCCTTTGATCACTATCATTCGACGCATTCGGAGGAAAACCGGTATTTCGCCGAACTGATCTACACGCGCCTGCGCGGTGCCGGCGCGATCGCCAGCCGCAGCATCGAGCAGCTGTACGACCCGGTGAAGCAGATGTTCCTGCCGGATCGCTACATCAAGGGCGAATGCCCCAAATGCGGATCGCCGGATCAATACGGAGACAACTGCGAGGTCTGCGGTGCCGCCTATGCGCCGACCGATCTGAAGAATCCGCATTCGGTGGTTTCCGGCGCGACGCCGGAAATGCGTCAGTCCGAGCATTACTTCTTCGAGGTCGGCAAGTTCCAGAGCTTCCTGCAGCGGTGGCTCGAAGGCGAGGTCGCGCATCCGGCGGTCAAGGCCAAACTGCGCGAGTGGTTCGAAGCCGGCCTGAAGGACTGGGACATCTCGCGGGACGCCCCCTACTTCGGATTCGCGATTCCGGACGCACCGGGCAAGTTCTTCTACGTCTGGCTGGATGCGCCGATCGGCTACATGGCTTCGTTCAAGGCCTGGTGCGCCAAGACCGGCACCGATTTCGACACCTACTGGGACGCCGGATCCAGCGCTGAACTGCACCACTTCATCGGCAAGGACATCATCAACTTCCACGGCCTGTTCTGGCCGGCGATGCTGCACGGCTCCGGCCATCGCGCGCCAACGCAGCTGCACGTCAACGGCTATCTGACCGTCAACGGCGCCAAGATGTCGAAGTCGCGCGGCACCTTCATCCGTGCACGCAGCTATCTGAATCATCTGCCGCCGGAATACCTGCGCTACTACTTTGCCGCCAAGCTCGGCGCCGCCGCGGATGATCTGGATCTGAATCTGGAAGACTTCGCCAACCGCATCAACAGCGACGTCGTCGGCAAGTACGTCAACATTGCCAGCCGCTGCGCCGGCTTCATCGAGAAGCGCTTCAACGGCAAGCTGGCCGCCGATCTGCACGACCGCAGTCTGTTCAACGACTTCGCCGCCGAGGCCGGCAACCTGGCCCGGCTGTTCGACGCCGGCGACTACGCCGCGGCCGTGCGCGAAATCATGTTGATGGCTGACGACGCCAATGCACAGATTCAGCAGGCGGCGCCGTGGAAGATGGCCAAGGATGAGGACCAGACCGAAGCACTGCATGCGGTCTGCACCACCTTCCTGAACCTGTTCCGCCAGCTCACGCTATTCCTGAAACCGATCCTGCCGGAGATTGCCGCTCAGGCCGAAGCCTTCCTCGGCATCGAGCCGCTGCGCTGGGACGATGCCGGCACCGCGCTGGTCGATCATGTGATCCGTCCGTACGCACCGCTGGCCACGCGGGTCGAAAAGACCGCGATCGACGCCATGCTCGCGGAGGAGGCCGCCACCGCGCCCGCCACTGCAGCCAAAACACCCGCCGCCAAGACCGAGAAAAAGATGGAAAAGACCGAAAAGCCGGCCGCGGAAGACGGCACCATCGGCATCGACGATTTCACCAAGGTCGACCTGCGCATTGCGCGCATCGCCGCAGCCGAGCACGTTGAAGGCGCCGACAAGCTGCTGCGGCTGACTCTGGATGTCGGCGAGCTCGGCCAGCGCCAGGTCTTCGCCGGCATCAAGTCGGCCTACGATCCGGCGACCCTGGTCGATCGGTTGACGGTAATGGTCGCCAACCTGGCGCCGCGCAAGATGAAGTTCGGCCTGTCCGAAGGCATGGTGCTGGCCGCCAGCGGCGACGCCGGCGGCCCGTTCCTGCTGGCACCGGACGCCGGCGCCGCACCGGGCATGCGCGTCAAGTAGAGATCCCGCAGAAATGACTTGCGTCAGCGACGCAGACCACGGCGTCTGACAGTTTCTACGCCGTTCGCATGGTGTCGCCCTGGGTGGTGCGGCGCACAATCGTGTTTAAGGGACGCGCCTTATAGCGTTCCGGAATGACAAAAGATTGTTGTCCGGCGCTTTGTTGCAACACGCCATGTCGCAACGCATCATTCCGCGGTTCTTATGATCGACTATCTGCTCATCCTTGTCGGCGCGGTGCTGGTCCACAACTTCGTGTTGGTCCAGTTCCTCGGCCTGTGCCCGTTCATGGGCACCTCGAAGAAAGTCGCAACCTCGTCCGGCCTGGCACTGGCGACGACCTTCGTGCTGACCCTGACGGCAGTCGCCACCTATCTGGTCAACACCTACATTCTGGTGCCATTGGGCCTGGCCTACCTGCAGACGATCACTTTCATTCTGGTCATCGCGGTTGCAGTGCAGACCGTTGAAATGGTGGTGCACAAGACCAGTCCACTGCTGTATCAGGTGCTGGGCATCTATCTGCCGCTGATTACCACCAACTGCATCGTGCTCGGCGTCGCGCTGCTGAACGTGCGGCAGGCCCAGAATTTCATGGAATCGATGCTGACCGGCCTCGGCGCGGGCCTCGGCTTCTCGCTGGTGTTGCTGCTGTTCGCCGGCATCCGCGAACGTCTGGCCGTTGCCGACATGCCGGAAGCCTTCAAGGGCGCGCCGATCGCGCTGGTCACCGCTGGGATCATGTCTCTCGCCTTCATGGGCTTTTCGGGACTCGACTAAGACATGATCCGTCGACTCGCACTGCTCCCATCCCCGCTGTCGCGGGGCCCCTGGTCGTATGCTCGCGCCGGTACGTCTCTCGCCTTCATGGGCTTTTCGGGACTCGACTAAGACATGATCCGTCGACTCGCACTGCTCCCATCCCCGCTCACGCGTGG
>JBFFJL010000328.1:0-4691 GCA_041555955.1 Nevskiaceae bacterium | reverse complement strand
TCACGTCATTGACCTCGACCGACAGCGCCAGATGATCAGGTGGAATGATCCGGGCCAGCACATTACCTTCTTTGAAATAGCGCTGGGTCACCGGTGCACCAGCGTCGATATCGACCAGCGGTACTTTGTTCACGACATCGTCGAGATTGGTATAGGGATCAGCCGGCGAGACCGAGACCGGCACCAGCGCGACATCATCCCGGGCAATCGCGCGATAAGCTGACAAGGGCTTCAAGGCAACCACAGCTAGCACTTGCTGCGCCTGCTGTTGCTGAACCTGGACTTCAACCTGTTCAGCTCGCTCGGCATAACCACGGCTGACCTTGTAGCCGATCGCCGCCAGGATGACGGCCACCAGCACCGAGACCACCGCGATGATTTTCAGCACTGTACTGCTCATCTCATGCGACTCCCGCAATGATGGTTTCAGTCCGAAACCGGCCAGCTTATTCTAGATTCTGACCACCGCCGAGGCGGTCAGCGTATCGGGCAGCGGGGGGATCTCCCCGACCATGTAAAGATTGATCACAGGAAACAACATCGTCGGCGTTTTCAAGTGAAACTTGAGCGTTACCCTCAGCCCCTCGCTGTCGGACGGGCAGTTCTCCGACCCGGCCGCGCAGGTCTGCACCAACACCGCACTGCCGGACTCACCTAAGACGCGTTGCCGCTGGCTTTGGGGCAGCCATGACAGAGCAGCGACTGCAGTTGATCGCACCGCAGCCTCTCGTAGCGTCTGCGTGTTTTCGCGGCCTGGAACGATCGCGACAGCGGCCTCGGCTGCCTCCTGCGCCGCATGCGTAATCGACTGCTGCAGCACGAAAATATAGGCGTAGACGATGGTGCCGTAGACCAGCAGGAACAGAATCGGAAAAATGAAGGCGAACTCGACCGCGACCGCGCCGCGCGTTTGGCGCCGATTTCCGAGCGCCCGAATCCCACCTTGATGTGTGCTGCGATCCATGGCTGCTATCCAGGGAGCCCTGATCCGGCAAACGCCGCCCACCACAGGACCACGACGAATGCCGGCATCATACAGGCTCCCGCCGGGATGACCCTACCCGCCAGCGCGTCACGCCGACACAGACGCCGCGCCAATTCCGGCGCCAACTTCACCAGCACGGAAAAGCCGCCAAGCAGAATCGAACTCAGCATCAGCCAGACGACAGTAGGATAAGCGCCCAGTATCAGCCCACAACACGCAGCGAGCTTGACGTCACCGGCACCCACCTGCCCCCAAAGGTATCCCGGAATCCAGACCGCCGCACCGAGGCCGACACCGACCAGCGAAGAGCGCCATGACTGTCCTAAGTTCCCCTCACCGGCCCAGCCCCAATTCAGCGCAAATACACCGCAGGCGACCAGCAGCAAGCCATTCGGAATCCGCCGCGTACGCCAATCTGCGATGAACACCGCCGCAGACCACCCGCTCAGCAGCCATTGCGCAAGCATCATCCGAGACACCCTGTCCGGGGCTTACGCGCAGCATCGCGATCCTCGCTGCGGCACGTCATTGCTACTGCGCGGGCGCCTGCACCGTATCGACAGAAGTCTTGACCTGGGTGAACAGCCCCTTCAAGCCGGAACTATCGGTTCCGCCCAGTGCCGTCAGAATGACAATCAATGCGACTGCGATCAAGCCTACGATCAGACCGTACTCGACCGCACTGGCGCCTTCTTCATCACGCAGAAATTTGTTGAAAACCTTAACCATCGAAATCACTCCACTCGGAATACCGACACCACTCAGCCGGCGCTCATACTATCGTGCCGAAGCGCAAAGGCGTCAAAGTTCTTGATTGGCATTAACGCTACCGCTTGTCGGTAATCATTAACATTTTTATGACATATTTCCCCAAGCCCCCTGATGTCCACTTACATCATCGGTGACGTGCAAGGCTGCCTGGACGGGTTGCAACGTTTGCTGGATCGCTGCGCATTCGATCCGCGAGCGGATCGAATAGTGCTGACTGGCGATCTGGTCGCGCGCGGCCCGGCATCGCTGGAGACGCTGCGCTTTGTCCGCAACCTAGGCAACGCCGTCATTTCGGTTCTGGGCAACCATGACCTTCATCTGCTCGCGGCGCTGTACGGTCACGCAGGAGCCGATGCCAGCCTGCATCCGATTCTCGCGGCCGACGATCGCGACGCCCTGCGCGACTGGCTGCGCAATCTGCCCCTGACCTGGCACGATCCGACCCACAATGCACTGGTCATTCACGCGGGCCTGCCGCCGCAATGGAGCATTGACGATGCGCAACACGCTGCCCGCACGGTTGAAGCCACGCTGCAGAACGCCGACGCACTGCAGGCATTTCTACCGCAGATGTACGGCAACGAACCGGCACGTTGGGACACGGATCTCGACGCAGTCCAAGCCCAGCGCTTTACGATCAATTGCCTGACACGGGCACGCTACTGCAGTGCTGACGGAAGCCTCGAATTCAGCAGTAAAGGCGCACCCGGCACCCAGCCGAAAACACTGATGCCCTGGTTTTCCGCCCCATATCGGTGCAGCATCGGCACCACGATCATCTTTGGCCACTGGTCTACGCTCGGCCAGGTGGCTTGGCCACACTGGAATGTCTACGGCCTCGACACCGGCTATATCTGGGGTGGCGCAATGACGGCCTTGCGCCTGGAGGATCGCCGCCTGTTTCAGGTGACTTCGCGCGCTGCGTGACGCCCGGGACCCGGCTGGGCTATGGAGAATCTCCTACAGCTCACCTCGATTTTCCGGCGATAATATCGCCCAAGCACTCACACGCCGCCGGAGTTGGCGCTGTTGCGGCGTGCTTTGGAATCCTTTTGGCGCGAATGGCACGGCTCTGGCATCAAAAATTCATGGCGCTGTGTTCAAATTCGTCGGCCCGTACATATGAGGCGTCGTCCACAGAAGTGCCAGAGCTTTCCCGCTAAATTGACGCGCCGCGCCTGCAGTCGCCCATCACCACTGAATCGAACATGAGTAACAATCTGATCTTTATCGTTATGGACAGCTGCCGCTTCGACAGCTACGCCGCGGCGCGAACCCCGAACATTGACCGCATCGGCATTGGCGACCGCCGGTACGCCTATGCCTCCTGGACCTCGCCCTCGCATTACACCTATCTGATGGGCATGATCCCTCACGACAGCCCGAAGGGTGTGTTCGCCTCAGAGGTCTATAAAAAGGACTTTGTCCGCTGGGTCGATCGCCTTGGCGTCGACGACATGTCATTCAAGAGCTTTGTGCCGACCCTGTCGCTGCCCAAGGTGTTGCAGGACGAGGGTTACCGCACCGTCGCCCGGGTCTCGCTGCCGGTGCTCAACCCGATGAGCCACCTCAATCGTCACTTCGACGATTACAAGCTGATGTCGAACCACAATGACTTCGGCGGCATCATCAAGGAGGTCGAGTTCGACGAGGACGAGCCCAGCTTCCACTTTCTCAACCTGGGCGAAACGCATTATCCGTACATGCTGGACCCGGGCAGTCTGCCGCACATTTCGGGCGTGCACGGCGTTTTCAAGCGCATGGACGATGATCTCGGAAAGCAGACAGATGATGTGTTTTTCGACGATGATCAGATGAAAATGCTGCATCAGCAGCAGATCAAGACGGTCGAACATGTTGACGGCCTGATGGACGAACTGATCAGCAAGGCGCCGGTGGGTACACATTTCATCATTACCGCCGACCATGGCGAATGTTTCGGCGAAGGTGGCTATTTCGGCCACGGACCGATCGTTCACGAAAAGGTACTGGAAGTACCGTTCCTGGAAGGCAAGAAAAGGTAGTTGGGACAACGAGTGCCGACGTTAGAACGGCACGGCGCGTAGTACACGGAGCGGGGAAGATGACAGATAGGACGTTCGAGATTGCGGGCATCATGCCTGCAGACATGGCTCATCCGGGCTTGGCGCTGGCACTCGCGCGTTCGGGTGGCACCGGCCTGCTTGACCTGGAATTTGTCGCCGACACCGGTCAAGCGCGGAACAACATTCGGCGGCTGTTCGATGCCACCGACGCCCGGGTTGGTCTGCGCGTGGTCACGGCGCAAGCACCGCTTGCTGCGGAGATGATCGCTGCAGCCGGCCCACGCGCACTGACCGTAGTTCTTGCTGGCCCCGCTGCGGAGCTGCCGGCGCTTCGCCAAAGCCTCCAGCTTCGGGATCAGGATCTCTGCCTCGCGGAAATCAACTCAGCCGACGATATCGATACCGTTTCGCCCCATTGCGCGGCACTGCTGCTGCGAGGCCACGAATCCGGCGGTTGGGTTGGCGACGACACCAGCTACATCCTGCTGCAGAAGGTCCGCCTCCGCACACGACTCCCGATCTACGTCCAGGGCGGGATCGGTGTGCGCGCAGCAGCCGCGTGCCGTGTTGCCGGTGCCGCCGGCGTCGTCCTCGACGACACGCTGATGCTGCTGGCCGAATCGCCTCTGACCGAGACCCAGAAAGCAGAACTGGGCCGACTCAACGGTGCCGAAACCCGCCTGCTCGGTGAACTGCTTAGTCGGCCGTGTCGAGTCTATGGCCGACCCAACAGTCCCGCGCTGAAGGCGGCTGAAGAACTCACTCGCTCGGCCGAAGGCGGCAGCCTCACAGTCGAAGAGTGGACACAGCGTCTCAGCGCCAGCCTGGGCTGGAGCGCCGACGGCAGCCGTGCCCTGCCACTGGGTCAGGGCATCGGACTGGCCGCGCAG
>JBFFJL010000327.1:0-4711 GCA_041555955.1 Nevskiaceae bacterium | reverse complement strand
ATGCTTGAGCAACAGATCGCCGGCCTGGTCTGGCGCGATCTCAGTGAACGCCAGCCGGAACGCATGGCAGCATTGCGGGTGATGACCAGCATCGGTCTGCATCCGAAACTGGCGCGCGAAATCGTCGATCAGCTACCGGCAGATACCGATGCCGAGCGTGCACGCTTCCTGCCGCTGGGTCTGCTGTCGCGGCGGATTCCGGCGCCGCAGGGCAAAGGCATTGATGACGGTGGTGTGATCGCCCTGGTCGGTCCCACCGGCGTCGGCAAGACCACCACGATCGCGAAGCTGGCGGCGCGCTATGCGGCCAAGCACGGCACGCGCGATCTCGCGCTGGTCACCACCGATCACTACCGAGTCGGTGCACAGGAACAGCTTTTCACCTACGGACGCCTGCTGGGTGTGCCGGTGCAGACCGCGTCCAACGACGTCGAGCTGCGTACGGTGCTGTCGCGGCTGGCGGATCGCCGCCTGGTGTTGATCGACACCGCGGGCATGGCTCCGCGGGACCGCAAGCTGGTCGCACAGTTCGCCGAGCTCAAGGCCGCGCGCCGTCCGATCCGCACCTGGCTGGTCGCATCGGCGACAGCACAGGCCAGCGACATGGAAGACGTGCTGCATCACTTCGGCGTGGCGCGTCCTGAATGCTGTGTTCTGACCAAGGTCGACGAGGCCACCCGCATCGGCGGCGCCCTGTCCTCGATGATCCGTCACAACCTGCCGATCCAGTATCTCTGTGATGGCCAGCGCGTGCCGGAGGACCTGCACGACGCCAAACCCGACCAACTTGTGCTGCGTGCGATGCAGCTGGCGCGTCAGGCGCCCGCGACCATCGACGATGGCACGCTCGCCCTGCAATTCGGAGTCGCACATGCCGGCCTCTGAGGTTTCCAGTCACAGCGGACAGCAGGCCTCCGGTCTGCGCCGGCTGCGCGCCAACAAGCCCGTTCAGGTGATTGCGGTCACCAGCGGTAAAGGTGGTGTCGGTAAAACCACGACCTCGGTCAACCTGGCGATCTCGATGGCGCTGGACGGACGCAAGGTCATGCTGCTCGACGGCGACCTCGGCCTGGCCAATGTCGACGTGATGCTGGGGCTGCAGCCCACCTACAACCTGTCGCATGTTCTCGACGGCGTCTGCTCGCTGGAAGACACCCTGCTCGAAGGACCGGCTGGGATCATGGTGGTGCCGGCTTCCAGTGGCAAACGCAACATGGCCGAGCTGTCTCCGGCCGAGCACATCGGCTTGGTGCGCGCGTTCTCGGATCTGCACCGGCCGTTGGATACCCTGATCGTCGATACCGCGGCCGGCATTGCCGACAGTGTCATCACCTTCAGCCAGGCGTCGCAGGAAGTCATCGTGGTGGTCACGAACGACCCGCAGTCGCTGACCGATGCCTATGCGCTGATCAAGGTGCTCAATCGCGATCACGGCATCAAACGCGTGCATGTGCTGCCGAATCAGACCCACAACGCGGCCGAGGCCAAAGAGATCTTTGAGAACCTGCGCCGCGTCTCGGAGCGTTTTCTCGATGTCACCCTGAGCAACATGGGCACCGTGCCGTATGACGAATGGCTCAAACGTTCGGTGCGGCGCCAGCGTTCGGTGGTCGATGCCTATCCCAGCGCGCCCAGTGCCCAGGCCTATCGCACGCTGGCCAAGCGTGCCGCCGGCTGGGCCCTGCCCGAAGGCGCTCGCGGCAATCTCGAATTCTTTGTGGAACGCCTGGTTCGCGACAACAGCAGCGCCGGTTCCGGCAGTGCAGCGATGGAGGCAACAGCATGAGCGGATATCCTCAGTTCAGCGCTGCGGCAGCAGCGGCGGCGCCAATGACCGAAACCGATCTGATCAAGCGCCACGCCGATCTGGTCAAGCGCATCGCGCATCACCTGGCCGCGCGCCTGCCGTCCAGTGTCGATGTCGACGATCTGATCCAGGCCGGTGTGATCGGTCTGCTGGAAGCGGCACGGCACTATTCCGGCGATCGCGGCGCATCGTTTGAAACCTACGCGGGCATCCGCATTCGCGGTGCGATGCTCGACGAGTTGCGCCAGACCGACTGGGCCCCGCGCTCGGTGCACCGGCGTCTGCGTGAAGTGTCCGAGACGATCCGCAAGATCGAACAGGAAACCGGACGTGAAGCGCGTGAGACCGAGGTGGCTGAACGCATGGACATCTCGCTCGGTGAGTACCGCGAGATTGTGCAGGATGCCGCGCGCTGCCAGGTCTTGAGCCTGGATGCCGGCGGCGACAATGGCGACGAGACCATGGACGCGCCCGATGCGACGGCCGGACCGGTCGAGCATTTGCAGCACGACGAGTTTCAGCAAGTCCTGGCGGCCGAAATTGACACCTTGCCGGAGCGCGAGCGTCTGGTGCTGTCGATGTACTACGACGACGAGCTGAACCTGCGCGAGATCGGCGCGGTGCTCAATGTCAGTGAAAGCCGCGTCTGTCAGATACACGGACAGGCACTGACCCGCTTGCGTGCGCGGCTGCAGGGTTGGAGTGAAGTGGGCGCGGCGGCGTGATCGTCGGGACGCCAGGGTGATTTTCAATTGGAACAGTGGCGCTGACGCGCCCATGGAGGGCTGATGGACACGAACATGCGCATTCTCATCGTCGACGATTTTTCGACGATGCGGCGAATCGTCAAGAATCTGTTGACGGACCTGGGTTTCACCAACATGACCGAGGCCGACGACGGCAATACCGCGTGGCCGATGCTGCAGTCGGGCAATTTCGATTTTGTCGTGACCGACTGGAACATGCCGGGTATGACGGGGATCGATCTGCTGCGCAACATTCGCGGCGATGCCCGCATTGCCAAGACGCCGGTGTTGATGGTCACGGCCGAAGCGCAACGCGATCAGATCATTCAGGCCGCCCAGGCCGGGGTCAACGGTTACATCATCAAGCCGTTCACCGCGCAGACGCTGAAGGAAAAGATGGACAAGATCTTCCAGCGCGCGGCAGAAACCGCGTGAACGCGGATCTGCGTGCGCAGCTGTCAGCCCGGCTGCGCGATCTGCTCGAAGCCATCGACCGTAACGACGATGCCGCGGTCGATGCGGGCATGGTCGCGCTGGTGCGCAGTCACGACGAGTCGCTGTTTGCCCATGTTGCGCGATTGACGCGTGGCCTGCATCAGGCTGTGGTCAATCTGCGGCTGGACGAGCAACTCGCCACATTTGCCGGTGATGAGATCCCGGACGCGCGCAGTCGACTCGACTACGTGATGAAGGTGACCGAAACCGCGGCTCATCGCACGCTGGATCTGGTCGATCAAGCGCGTACCGTCACCGTGGGCCTGGAACAGGCGGTGTCTCACCTGAGCGAGGCGGAGAATGTGCTCTCGGTCGCGCATCCGGATGTGGCCAATGTTGGCGTGCTGATCGCCGAGGTCGGCGCCACTCTGCGGGCGCATGGCGCTTACTTGCGACAGACGCTGTCGGAGCTGGCACAGGCCCAGGAATATCAGGACATTTCCGGTCAGATCATCCGCCGGGTGATCACGCTTGTCCGGAATGTTGAGACCGCTCTTCTGGAATTGTTGCGTGCGGCCGGTGGCGGCCTTCAGGCGGCGCCGACGCGGCCGTTAAAGGCGCTGACCGGCGAGTTGCCGGGTCCTGCGGTGCCGGGCTCTGACCCGTCAGCCAGTCAGCAGGACGCCGATGAGCTGCTGGCAAGCCTTGGATTCTAGAGCACTGCATTCTTCATGAGCCACGACGCCGACGACGAAATTCGCGCAGACTTTCTTACCGAAGCCGGTGAGCTGGTCCAGCGCCTGGGCGAACAGCTGATCGAGCTGGAGAGCCGGCCCAATGACGTCGCTCTGCTGAACGACATCTTTCGCGCCTTTCATACGGTCAAAGGGGGTGCCGGCTTTCTTGATCTGCCGGAACTGGTCGAGCTGTGTCACGTCGCCGAGGATGTGTTCAATCAGCTGCGCAGCGGCAAGCGCGAGGTCGACGCCGAGCTGATGGACGCAATGCTGCAGGCACTGGATGCCGTGCAGTCGATGATGCACGCGGTTTCTGCAGGGCAAAAGCTGGCACCGGCCGCGCCGGCGCTGCTGCAGCGGTTGCGGGCGCTGAATGCCCCCGCGCCGGCGGCGCCGACAGCTGCGGCCGAACCGGCGGACTCGATGCCTGCCGCACCGAAGAAGGCGCGGCGTCGATCCAGCAGGTCGAAGGCGGTGGAGCCAACCCCTGCGCCTGCGACTGGTGACACCATCTCCGACGACGAATTTGAAGCGCTGCTCGATCAACTGCATGGAAAGGGCAGTGCACCCGGTGTTGCGGCAGCCGTCATCGAGGCGGCCCCTGCGCCGCCAGCAGTGGCTGCTGCGCCTGCTGTTGCCACACCGGCCGTCAGCCCGGAATCAAAGCCGACAACGGCAGCCGCCCCGTCAGCCGCCGCGCCGGCACCTCCAACTGAAACCACCGTGCGGGTCGACATCGCGCGCCTCGACAAGATGATGAATCTGGTCGGGGAGCTGGTTCTCGTGCGTAACCGTTTGAAGGATCTGCGCGAGCGTCATGCGACCGCGGCGGACATCGCACGTGCCGTCGGTGAACTGGACTTCATCACCCGCGGCCTGCAGTCCGCGGTGATGCAGGTGCGCATGCAGCCGATCCGCAAGGTGTTCTCTCGCTTTCCGAAGATTGCGCGCGACGTCGCGCGTGGGCTCGGCAAGCAGGTCGTAGT
>JBFFJL010000326.1:0-4720 GCA_041555955.1 Nevskiaceae bacterium | reverse complement strand
GCTTCAATCGTGCGTCCGAATTCCAGTTCGATCTGGTACGCCTCCAGCACCTGCCGGAATTTCTCCGCTACCGTCACGTCGACGCGATCAATCGCGTCCTTGACGAAGGTCAGGCGCTCGGCGCGCTCACTCGCCAGAAACGGCAGGTCCAGGGCAATGAACTGTTCCAGCGCGCCGGTCATGCGCAGCATCAGCGGCAGGATCTGCCGATCCACCGTCGTCGCCTGGCTGATGCTGTTGTCCAGCTCGGACATCTCGTCGCGCTGCAGTTGCAGCTGGCGCTCCAGCTGTCGGTTGTAGGCGTCCAGGCCTTCGATCTCGCGCAGCACCGCGCGGTACTCGCCCTGCAGGTCGCGGCGCTGTTCGCCCAGCTGATCCACCTTCTTCTGCGAGTCCACCTGCGCCACCAGCCAGGTCTCGCCGGCGGTCACGACGTCGTCAACTTTGGCGGCAGAGGCCAAGGTCACCATGCTGCCCAACCCCACAGCCAAAGCAACACGAATAGGCGCTTTCGCGCGCGCATTCATAGACATATCTGAGTCTCTCTCCAACCGCTGTAATGAGTCACGATGTCCGCCGACCAGCCTCTGCGCAAATGCCCGCGCAAATGCCTGTCGCGCATACCATTCCACACGGATCTATGCGCCCGTCTAAATGCGCTGATTGCACCTGCTGCAATCGGCACGTACCACACCAACTCCAAAATCGAGGGCACCCCGCCGGCCACAAACACTTACTGCAAACGCAGGACACGCCACAACAGCAATGCCGCGACCAACTCAAAGCCGGCCGCAGCAAAATTAAGCGCCTGAACACCGCCATCGAAAACTGCGCCGACCAACCTGACACTCCCGACGCAGCCCAACATGATCACCAGAAGGCACAGGGCCTGGCGCATGCCCGAAACGGACCAGGCAAGCCACAACACATATGCGCCCAGTCCGATCTGCATTCCACCGTACGTCGCCCTCACATCCGTCAGGGCTGCAGGCACGTCCAGCAGCTGCCCACTCAACCCAAACAGACCTGCTGGATTCACGGCATATAACACACCAGCAACGACCAGCGTGCCCCCAATGACCGAGACCAGAAGGCGGAGCGGACCGTTGACTACGTCGGTGTCTATTTCACGATCGATCTGCCACCACCACTGCCGGACGCCAACGAATCAGCATATTTTCCGGACTCCAGAATCTCGCGCATTCTTCGCAGGATATCGAAAGGCGCTTCATCAGCAAGGTAGTTCAACAGCCAACCAGGCAGTCGCCCCCCAGGATCCAGATGGACCTCGGTAATGACTTCCGCTTCGCCCGCTGCGATCTGTCGCACCGTCCAGATGTTATATCCCTCCTGAACCTGCACGCGCCCCTCGGTCACGGCGCGCCCGCCCCTGACAACCACCGACGAAAGCGTTGCGGTCGCAGCTTCTTTATCAAACGACCAACTGGTGCGCAGGACCATCTCGCGGTCTGCCACGGGCCAAGGTAGTTGACTATGAATGTAGACCATCTCCTCATCGCGATCGGTTTTTCGAAGTACCGTCGCCGAGGCGCAGGTTGCATCCCAAGTCGGCCGCGCAGGGACATCTCTGAGTAAGGCGACGACCTCTGTGACTGGTGCCTTTATTCTGCCAACACCTCTTACGGCCCGCAGCGCAGACCCTGGAACTTCCCGGCTAAAGATCTGGATTCCATCGCGGTCTCGCACAAGGCTCCAGGAATCCGCAGCTAAGGCAGCACTCGAAAACCCCAAGAAATGCGCCGCCCCGACGAGGACGGCCGCAAACCTAAGAGCTCTTCGGTTGTTGAGCATAAATTTCCGCATTCCAACGCTCGATCAAATCCAGCTGTTCATGCTCGAAGGTCAGCTTGTACGTGGGAGATAAGTATTCCATCAAGCGCCCGCTCATCTTACGCATCAGCCCTGGGTCACCCCACTGATAGCGCAGAAGCGTGACCTTGTCTCTCCAGGTGAGCCTGTACCCGAAACCCTGCGCAAAAATGTCGATGACACCGGTCAGCATTTTGAAAACATAGCGCGCGCGATATGCCATGCGAATGCGATGCCAGTAGTTGTTGCCGACGAAATATCGGTACTGGTCGTGACTTACCGCACCATGCTCCGCCTCTTCCAAGAAGTGATAAGAGAACAGGCGATCAACCTGCGGATGCAGACGGGCCCGAAGATCTGGGGAGTTGATGAAGACATTGGCGATTGCATACAAGGAATGCTCACCCGCCGCTACGACGCCAAGCATGTCGACAGGACTCAGTCCTCGCGTCATATCACTGAGAACCCGCTCGACAAACGCTGTGGCTGCCTTGCAGTCGTATCCGATGGACTCGAGGTGGCGCGTCAACTTGATATGCGCGGCCGAGTGCTGAATCTCCTGCGCAATCATGTCCTCGACATCCTGCTTGAGCTTCGAGTCGCCCTTGATGGTATCCAGTGTCGGCTTGAGCGCCCTGATGAAGAAACGCTCCACCGGAGGTCCCGCCACGACCAGGCCAGCCCAGAAATAGGTGACGATCAGAGCCGTCTTGTCAAACTCAACGGGCACGTCAGAAAAGTCCCAAACAATATCCTTGCGCACGTTAATGTTGAACGGCGTCTGTGACATCGTCGGCTGAGACACATTGTCGGTTATATGCATAATCTGCTCCTCCATTGGTGCAAACTGCCCAAGGAAGCCATCTTGGATGCGCCAGGTTTCCCAGCCAATGCGCAAACCAAACAAATATTTGTCCAAAGTGACATTTCGTTCTCTCGGCTGTGAGCCTATTGGCCACCACGCTTTTGAGCCTGCGAGGGAGACTTGCCCGTCCATCGCCGAAAGCTGTGCGTGAATGCTGCAATGTCCGCGTAGCCCAGACGCTCCGCAATCACCGAAATTGGCAATCGCCCTCCACGGAGCAGCAACTCCGCCTGCTCAACGCGGACCCGTCGGACAAGCTGCTGGTACGAGGTGCCCTCCTTGGCGAGGGCAAACCGCACCTGCCTGGGGGTCATGAGCAACGCAGCCGCCAACTGCCCCAGCTTCGGCGGCGATCCGACATTGGCGACAATCTGTTCCAGAACCAGTTCGCTCAAGGCAAATTCACCATGCGCTCGCTTAATGGCGCGCGCAGACTGCAACTGAGCCTCACGAAACGTCTCAATGTCAGAAAGCGGATTTCCCGTTGACAGCACGTCCTCCGGAATCAGCAATCGATTGACAGCTGCGCCAGCACTTACCTGCAGCCCCAAGTACCGCTGATATAGCGGGATGTATGAGACTGACGATTGCGTCAGTTCAACAGCCGACACAACCGACCGCCGCCCTGCCTGAATACGAAGTTCCTTCTGCACCGCCGCCGCTACGGCGGAGACGAACAGGGCCTCTGTCGCATCATCCACGGCGCAGCGAAAATGAATGTTGAAATACGCGCCGTTGGTCGCTGGCACCAACTCGTACCGCACCAAAGGCAGCTCAAGCCAGCTACCGTCAGCGATCAGCTGTAAAGCGTCCCTAACCGTCGGCGCAACCTTGAATCCCATCGCTGACGGACCGAAGGCAGTCAGCGGTATTGACTGCCCTAGATAGAACCCCAGCTCTCGTGTGTCCGGAAGCAGGGTAATCTGACGAAAAACCTCCGCGAGAGCCCGGCTCTGCTCTGCCTGCGAGCGGCCAGGCAAGTCCTCAAGCGTGCGAAGCACCTCCGAAACGCTTGCCGGCGCCTGCGCCAGCAGCGGCTGAAATGCCTTGATCAAATAGCGTAGGTATGTCGATTCAGTGCGCATCGCGTCAGTTGAGGGATCGCCTCGCCCGAACGATCCACGCTATTCGAAATTCAGGCGAATGGTTGCGAAGACCGTTCGCGGAGGGTTGGTCAACGCCCAGTGTGCGCCGGCCTGCAGGGGGATGTCACCGCTGAAGGTCTTGACCAATTCGTTCGACAAGTTCTTGCCATGGATCTCGAAGCGCCATCTATCGCTCGCGCTCTTCAAGCCGACTCGGGCGTTATACAGCCAATAGCTGCCCTGCCAATCAAATGGGTCCAAATCCGAGTCAATGAACTCGCCACTTTTGAACGTCGCATCAGCGCCGAGGATCACATCCATGTCCGTGCTGAATAGCGGCGCCTCGTACCCAAGGCGCAAGCTTCCGGTCCAGCGTGGCGCCCTGAACAGCGGTTTTCCACTGAGGTCACAGATCTGCTTCGGCGGCAACGCGCCAATGCCTTGAACTGGGCCCGTCCCAAGTTCATAGGTGGGACAGCTGCCCTGGGTATGCTTGGCGAACTCAGCGTCATTGAAACCGACGCTGGCCTGCAGGATAAGCCCGGGCCAAAGTAGCGCCGTCACGTCTGACTCGAAGCCCTGCGATCGGACCTTCTCCGCATTTGAAATGACGTATCCGAAGCCGTTGAACGCGGAGAGCTGGTAGTCCCGATACAGCGTGTAGAACGCTCCCAGGTTGAAGCGGACCAAGCCGTCGAACAGCGACGTCTTTACGCCCGACTCATAGGTATCGGACGTCTCCGCATCAAACTCGAAATCATCTGCATCGAACGCTGCCGCATTGAAGCTCCCTGCGCGGAATCCCTGCGCGTATGTCGCATACAGTGTCACCTCGTCACTGGGCTCCCAGGTCACCGACATTTTTGGCGAGAAATTGTTATCCACCACCTTGCTCTGAGCGTCATAACCCCCCAGAACAATCACTTCCCAGACCGGCAGC
>JBFFJL010000325.1:0-4746 GCA_041555955.1 Nevskiaceae bacterium | reverse complement strand
GCTGCGCGAACCGTCAAGGACCGGCAGGCCGGGCACCAGCAGCCCGATCACGGTGTTGATCGGAACCGCGCCGCAGGTCGTGACCTTGTCGTCCGACACGTTCGGCACGACGCTGACGTCACCGTAATAGGCCTTGCCGCCGGGACCGCTGGCGACGGTGTTGACCCAGGGAATGCCGAGCACTTCGCCGTGCAGGCGGATGAATTCGTCCAGCGAGCCGGCCATGTTCCATTTGGCGAACTGGTTGATCAGGCGGTCGTTCTCGGCGTTCGCATCGCGCAGCGTATAGGCCTTGGCCGGGGTCCAGCCGAGCACCGGAATGCCTGAGGCTTCCAGTACCAGCATCGGACCGAAGTGCGAGCGATACAGGGTGCGAGACTCCTCACTCAAGGAACCATCGCCCTCTTTGATCTGGATCGTGATCGGCACCGCCTGCATGTCGCGGATTTCGTTGCCGTAGATGTACTGATGCGGATTCAGCGGGTTCAGCGTTAGCTCGTACAGCGTGAAGCGGTACGCGGTGGAGACCGTGTGACTCCAGGCGAAGTGATCGTTGAAGCCGATCAACGCGGCCGGAACGCCGTAGAGCGAGGCCCCCATGATGTCGATCGCGCCGGGCAGGGTCATGTGTGCCAGATACAGTCGTTCGGTGCCGGTCCACGGAAAGTGCGGATTGCCCCAGACCATGCTGGAGCCGTCCTGTGTCGTGTCTTTGGATAGTGCATACATGTTGCTGCCGAAGCGCTTGCCGCGCAGCTCGGTGAAGTACTTCAGCGGGCCGGGGTCGGCGCGCAACGCGGCCGCTTTCTGTTCGGTTGTTGGCCCGGCGGACTTCGCCACACTCAACAGTGGTTCCGCATTGGCGATCTCGTTGATGAATACCGACGAACTGGCGATCAGCGCCAGGCGCAGGTAACGACGGTACAGATCGTCGTCTTCGATTTCGAACAGCCAGTCGGCGTCACGGCAGACGGCGTGCCGCCCGGCGTGTTCACCGGCCTTGAGTTCACGGATGTAGCGGTTGTAGCCGCTGACAAATCCGTGGGTCACCAGCTTGAATTCGGGCAGGGTATTGGCGCGGGTCGGTGCCACCGCTTCCTCGCTGGCGGCCATGCGCCAGAAGAAGTCGCTGTCGACGTTGTTGGCGGTGACGCCGTTGGGCACGATCGTATAGCTGCCGTCGCGACCGAAATAGCGCGCACGCAGGCCGCGGATGGTCACCAGGTCCTCTTGCAGCACGCAGAGGTTGTCTTCGGCAAAGGCATAGCCATAGCCGTAACCAAGGCTACCGAAATCATTGGCCTGGATGTGCGGGATGCCTAGTGTGGTGCGGGTCACCGTTGCGGAAAACTGTGTTCCGGGAGTGGCTGTGTCGGTTGCCGGTTCCGAACTGCCGCAGCCCTGAAGGCACAGTGCGAGCGCGGCCACTGCCGCCAGTCTTGGGGTCCCCATGCTCTCCTCCTGTCGTTATGTTCAGCTTGGTGCATGCGGATCGCGCCGCCGATGCGCGTCAACTATATCGTGACTGCGGCGAGCGTCGTGAAGTCGATTGAGCGTGCGCGCAGTCCGCAAGAGGGCAATCCACCAGCCTTTGATGAACTGTGCGGTGTGCTGCGTGGGAGGATTTACTACTGGTGTGTTGCCCGGGCTGACGTTACCGTTATATGACCAGCACGAGATTTGTTGCTGACAGCATGATCGGCTGCCGCATTGACGGCACCGGGGGGGAATGACAGATGAATAGCTCAATGCTCGTGCGTGCACTTGCCGTAACGATTTTTGCCGTGTTGTTGGGGGGCTGCGGCAGCAGTTCACCGGTTGGCGAGGTGCCCACGTCTGGTGGCGATGCGCAGGTCAAGACCTATCGCATCTGTCCTGGGCCGAATGCCCAGACCGAAGCGATCCTGGCGTTCTTCGATGCGCATGAAGGCGACACCATCGAATTCTGCGAGGGTGAGTTCGACTTCACCGTCGGGCTGATCATGTTTGGCAAGAAGGGCATCACGATCAAAGGCGCCGGCAAGGACAAGACCCACCTGCGTTTCAAGCAGAGTTCCGATCAGGATGGCTTCAACCTGAACCAGATGACCGGGGTGACGGTTGAGGGTCTGACGATCTACGACGCGCCGGGCAACGGTCTGCGCGTGTTCCGTTCGGATTACGTCACGATCCGCGACGTGCGCGTCGGCTGGAGCATTTCCGATCCGCATGCCGACGAGGTCTACGGCATCGGCACCTACAACGCGGATCCCAGTACCTGGAGCAAGAACGGTGCGTACGCGTTCTACCCGGTGATCTGCCATCAGGTCTTGATCGAGGATTCGATCTCGGTCGGTTCCAGCGATGCCGGGGTCTACGTCGGGCAGTCGTCGGACATCCTGGTCCGGCGCACCGAAGCGTTCCACAACGTCGCCGGCTTCGAGTTCGAGAATACCTATCGCGCCGAGTTCGTCGACAACTACGCGCACGACAATGTCGGGGGCTTCCTGATCTTCGATCTGCCGGGTCGCGTGCAGTTCGGCGAGAAGAACCTCGTTCATCGCAACCGTTCGTATCACAACAACATCCCGCAGTTCGCGCCGCGTGGGGCGATCGTTGCCTACGTGCCGTCCGGCACCGGCGCGCTGGTGCTGGCCTCGGATCAGCTGGAGTTCTACGACAACGACATCCAGGACAACAACACGACGGGACTGGTCATCGTCAACTATGGTCTGGCTGACGCCAACCAGTCTCAGAAACGTTATGACTTCTTTCCGGAAGGCATGCACATCTACAACAACACCTTCACCAACAACGGTAGCCAGCCGCAGCTGCCGGACCCCGAGCGCAGCAGCTGCACTGGGCCGGGCGGGCTGCCCGGTCCTGGCGACGATCCGCTGTGTCTGACCGACAATGCCGGTCTGCTGGTGACGATCATCCAGCTGAAAAACCTGGGCAAGTCCGCGCAGATCATCTGGGACGGCGCTGTCGATACGCCGAACGACTGCACTTCGTTCCCGGTCGATGCCGACGGCATTCCGCTCAACCAGCCCAATCCGAACGAAACGCGTGCGCAGCGTTACGAAGTGCGTATGGATGAACGCGGGCGACCGAATCTGTACCAGTTCGATCCGGAGCCCGAGTGCAAGTACAACGCCTGGAAGTTCAATGCCGAAGGTGATCTGAAACGGCCGCAGAACGGCTTGTGCATCGAGAACAACACGTTCAACAAGACGACGCCGCTGGCGTTGCTGGTCGACGATTACGCCAACATCCATTTCGCGACGGCCGATCCGACGGCGGAGGGTAATCTGGCGCTGGCAACGCACGACATTCCGACCGATTGTCCGACTGTCGAACCGGCGTTGCTGCCGCTATTCGAACCCAAAATCGAAACCTATGTGCCGAATCCGGCGAATGACCCGCGACCGAGCGAGGCCGAGCTGTCGGCGGTCTGCGACGGCGGTACGCAAGGGCAGGTGAACTACACGGCGCTGGCAAGATACAACTGCCCGCGGCTGGATCAGTACCACCTGTTTGCCGATGCCGAGGATCCGACGCAGCATCCGAATGGCTTCGGTGTGCCATTCGATCTGAACACCATCCTGTTCTCGGATTACGCCAGCAAGTACCGCTTTCTGTTCCTGCCTCCGGATGCCAGCGGCAAGCCGCAGAAGGCGACGTATCAGGATCACGTGGACTGCGAGACGCTGAATGTCTACGACTGCTACACCGCGACCCTGGCATTCCCGGTCGGTACCGTGATGGCCAAGACCTTTGCGTTCCAGGATGGTGACAACCTGAACGTGGTCGAGACGCGATTGCTGATCAAGCGGCAGAAAGCCGATGGTTCGATCGCCTGGGTCGGATTCGCCTACGAATGGACCGTTGACGACAGTGGCAAGCGTGTCGCGAACCTTCGCCTCGAAGGCAGCACGCATTCGGTCAGCTGGAACTATGACGATCCCGATCCGGAAGCGGTGGATGCTCAGGGCAATCGGCTGCATTACACCGGTGCCGCGGAGCACTATGCGGTTCCCAGCGCTGCAGCGTGCCTGCTGTGCCACGGCGGTGACGATCGTGAAGCCGGCACTGCGCCGATCGGACCGAAGGTGCGCAATCTGAACAAGGACTACGACTACGCCGATGTCGGCACGATGAATCAGCTGGCCTATCTGCAATCCCGCGGCATGCTGGATCTGCCCGCCGGCACCGCGCCGGATCAGCTGGAGCGCATGGTGAAGTGGAACGTGCCCGGTAGCGGCGGCGATACACCGAACTCGGCGGTCGATGTCCACAAGCGCGCGCGTGCTTTCCTTGAGGTGAATTGCATGCACTGCCACAACCCGGCGGGTGGCGCGCAAAACTCCGGCCTGCGCCTGGACGCATTCCGCGAGCCAATGGACCAGGGGCATGGCATCTGCAAACCGCCCATCGCAGCGGGTCGCGGTGCGGATGCGGGTAACTATGACATCCAGCCGGGCGATGCCGGCGTGTCGATTCTGATCAATCGCGTGGCCTCGACCGAGGCGGGGATCAAGATGCCGCCGACTGCGCGAAGCGTGATGCAGGCCGAGGCCGTCAGTCTGTTTACGGACTGGGTCGACAACCATGTGGCCGATTTTTCCGATGCCGATGCCAATACCTGCGGCAGCGGCGGCGGCTTTCTGCCCATTCCGTTGATGGCGCCGGTGGCGCCCACGCAGGCGGAGCTGGCACCCTGGGGCTAGTCGATCAGCGCAAACGATTGATTTAATGATGTATTAG
>JBFFJL010000324.1:0-4763 GCA_041555955.1 Nevskiaceae bacterium | reverse complement strand
GGCGCGCTGAGCGCCGCGCCGCCGCACTGACTGCTCAGAACAGCTCCACCGCACCCGAATCCATCGACACCTGTTCGACCGGCTTGTGCGTCGGCTGACGCCAGTCTTCGCGCGGCTTCGACGACAAGGCACTCGGGGCTTCGCCACCGCTGACTTCGACCACTTCGACATTGATTGAATCGATGCGCTGCGCGTGCTTCTGCGCCGTGCTGAGCGCCTGCGTGGAGATATCCTCGAACTGCAGGCAGCGCACTGCGCGACCCACCGATTCGCTGATGTGATCGCGTGACGCCGAAACTTCATGGATGCCGTCGGCCAGGCCGCTGTTGATGCGCTCGACCTGGGACAGCAGACGACTGGCCTCGTCGCGCGCGCCTTCGCTGAGGCTGACATCGCGTGAAGCCATCTCGCCCACGGTTTCGCGGACGGCCGCCACGGCTTCTTTCGAATTCGAGACCAGCTTGCGGATCTGTTCGTTGAAGGTTGTCGAACGCTCGGACAGATTGCGCACTTCCTCGGCAACCACGGCAAAGCCGCGGCCGGCCTCGCCCGCACGTGCCGCTTCAATCGCGGCGTTCAGCGCCAGCAGATTGGTCTGGTCGGCAATCGACTTGACGTCGCCCAGCAGATCGAAGATCGCATCGAGTTGCTTGACCATCTCGTCAATCTGACGAACCGTCTCCGAACTCTGTTTGCTGACCTGCGTCAGCGACTGCACCAGACCATTCATCAGGCCCGCCGCAGTCTCGGTGAACTTGCGCACGTCAAGACCGTCGCCATCACCGCCGGTCTGGCTGAGAATCCGCGTCACTGCAGACTGCTGCAATTTGGCATGTCGCGACATTTCGGCGAAGGCCTCGCCCAGTTCGTGCACGGCATCTGCAATCAGGCCCCGCACTCGCATGATCTCACGGTCGACACCATTGACTTCATTGCTGAGGCCTTCACGCAACTCCGACAGCGACTTGCGGCGGTTGCGCGACTGCTCCTCATGGCGTTCCAGTAACGCCGTTGCGGTGCCCAGCAGCCGATGCTGCTGCCATGCGACCCAGGCCCAGGCGCTGGCGGTCAGCAGGCCGCTGAACCAGGCCAGGCCGCTGCCAAGTCCGGTGATCAACACCAGGACGTGCGCCAGCGTCATGACGACTGGAACGATCAGTGGTTTCCATTGTGCGGCTTGCATGCTGCGCTCCATTTGAACTGGATGACTCCTGATACGGGTTATCGGCCGCTGATTGCGATGCTTGAGCGCGATCAGCGCACCCACTCGAGCAATTGCCCGGCAATATTCTGTAAAGGCAAGACCTGTTCCGCGGCACCACAACGCACCGCCGCGCCCGGCATGCCCCACACCACGCTGGTCGATTCGTCCTGCGCCACGGTATGGGCACCAATCCGCCGCATTTCCAGCAGCTGGCGTGCGCCGTCCTCCCCCATGCCGGTCAGAATTGCGCCAACCGCATTGGTGCCGACGTATTCGACAATCGAACGGAACATGGTGTCGACGCTGGGCCGGTGCCGGTTCTCTGGCGGCGCGTCGGAGAGCCGACACAGATAGCGCGCACCGCTGCGTTCGATCAGCAGATGATGACTGCCCGGCGCGATGTAGACGTGACCCGGCAGAATCGGCAGGCGATCGCTGGCTTCGCACACCGACATCGCGCAGACGCGATTCATGCGCGCAGCAAACGGCGCACTGAACATCGCCGGAATATGTTGGGTCACCACGATCGCCGGAGCATCCGGTGGCATGCCCATCAAAACATCCTTGATCGCCTCGGTACCCCCGGTCGATGCCCCGATCGCAATGATTTTTTCAGTGGTGCTGAACCGACGTGGGCGGGATCGCGGCGGCGCTTCGACCGCAGGCCTGGACTTCAGCGCCGACAGTCCCCGGGGCCGCGCCATCGCCGCAGCCTTGACCTTTTCACGTAGCGTCTCGGCGTATTCTTCCAGGCCAGCCTTGACGTCCAGCGCCGGCTTGGTCACGAAATCCACCGCGCCCAGTTCCAGCGCCTGTAACGTGACTTCCGCGCCTTGCGCCGTCAGCGACGACACCATCAGCACCGGCATCGGGCGCAGACGCATCAGATTTTCGAGAAAAGTCAGCCCGTCCATGCGCGGCATCTCGACGTCGAGTGTCAGCACGTCGGGCTGCAGTTGCTTGATCTTGTCGCGCGCGATCAGCGGATCGGCAGCCGTGCCGACCACTTCGATCTGCGGATCCTCGGACAGGATCTCACTGAGCACGCCGCGTACCAGCGCAGAGTCGTCAACGATGAGGACGCGCGTAACCATCAGTCGAATAGCTCCACGTCACCATCCACCGGCTGACTGGAAATCTGCCGGCTGTAGGCCTGCTCGACCGCCAGATCCGCTGCCGTGGCCGCGGTCGGCAGATGCCGCACCAGAACGCGACCGGTTTGAACCCAGTACGCCACCTTGCGAGCGGCCTGTCCGCCAAGGTCCTGCGCGGCGATGGTAACCCCTTCGTTCTTCAGGTAATCGAGCACAAAGGCGGCGTTGCGATCGCCCACAGGGTTTGCCGACATGCCGCGAATCACGTTGGCCCCGCCGAACACCTTGGCTTCGAGGCGCCTGCGATTGCCGCCGCGCTTGATCAGTTCATTGATCAGCACTTCCATTGCGTACGCGCCATAGCGTGCATTGCGCGCGCCGCCGAGCATTTCGGTGTCCGGAAGCATGAAGTGATTCATGCCGCCGACCCCGGCCAGCGGGTCACGGATACAGGCCGCAACACAGGATCCGAGCAAGGTCACCAGGGCGTCCTCGGAGTCCGTGACTTCGTACTCGCCGGGCATGACCTTGATGACGTTGGAGTCGAGCTGACGATCGTGGTATCGCGGCGCGATACCCTGATTGATGCGCTCGTTCCAGGCATGTCTGAGCTGTGCATTCATCGGCTCGCTGCGGCTGTCGCAGGTGCCAGCCGGCGGTATGCCGTGCGCCCAACCGAACCGTACAGGCTGGCAACATTGAACAGGCTTTCGGAATGCCCGGTGAACAGCAATCCATCCGGCGTCAGCAGTGGCGCGAACCGCTGCAATATCTTGTGCTGCGTCGGCTTATCGAAATAGATCATGACGTTTCGGCAGAAGATCGCAGTAAAGGGCCCCTTCAGACCCCATCCCGGCTCCAGCAGATTCAGCTGACGAAAACTCACCAGCTCACGCAGTTCGTCGATCACCTTGCATTGACCCTGGTTATCGCCTGCGCCGCGGCGAAAGAATCGACGCCGACGCTCCGCGGAAACCTTCTCGATACGATCGATCGGATACACGCCGCGCTGACCTACCGCCAGCACATTGGTGTCGATATCCGTCGCCAGGATCGCCACCGGCGGCCGAAGCGTGCCAAAAGCTTCTGCCGCGGCAATCGCAATCGAATACGGCTCCTCACCCGTTGACGCCGCGCTGCACCAGATACGCAGCGCCTCGCCCCGCGGCTGGCGCTGCAGATGTTCCCGCAGCATGTCGAAGTGATGACTCTCGCGGAAGAACGACGTCAGGTTGGTGGTCAGCGCATTGACGAACGCCTCCCATTCCGGACTTGCACGATCCTGCTCAAGGGCATCGAGGTAGGCAGAGAAGACCCTCTCGCCGGTCGCACGCAACCTGCGTGCGAGCCGGCTATAGACCAGGTCCTGCTTTGCCGGCGACAACGAAATGCCGGCACGGTCGTAGATCATGCTGCGGACCCGATTGAAGTCGCGCTGCGTGAAATGAAACTCGCGGTCGCCATCCTTCGCTGCTAGCGCTTCCATTCCGGCCATTGATCACCTAGATCGCTGGATTCGCAATGGCGGCGTACTCATTGCCACCGAACCCGGCAATGCTCAGACCAAAATTACCGAAACTGTGCAGATACCGAATCAGGAAGGCACGCATGCTCAGAACTCCGTCCAGCGGTCGTCGCCGCTTCCACCTGAGGCCGAAGACACATCGCCATTGCCATTGCCACGTGTTGCGGCAGTTGCTGCAGACTTCGGCTTGGCCTTGCTGGGAGCCGGCTTGGACCCGCTGATCACGCGAGGACGCGTAGCCGGCGGCGGTGTGCTCGATGCTGCGGGCATCCGGATCGACTGGGACTTCTCAGTGTCGAGCCGGAACACACTGACCGACTGACTCAAGCTGCCCGCCTGTTCTTCCATCGAACGCGCTGCCGCTGAAGCCTCCTCGACCAGCGCAGCATTCTGCTGGGTGACCTCATCCATCGAGGTGATGGCCTGATTGACCTGCTCAATGCCCTGGCTCTGCTCCAAAGAGGCTGCGGTGATCTCGGACATGATGTCCGTCACGCGCTTGACGCTGGTCACGATCTCTTCCATGGTCTTGCCGGCCTGCTCGACCAGCTTGCTGCCGTTCTCAACCTTGTCGACCGAATCGCCGATCAGCGTCTTGATTTCCTTGGCCGCAGCTGCCGAACGCTGCGCCAGCGAGCGCACCTCGGAAGCCACCACCATGGTACAACCCTTCGTAACAATATCGAAACAGGTTCCAGGTTATGAATAGCAGAACCATCAAACTCAGTACCCCGATCCTGATCGCGGCGGTTGCAATGCTGAGCGGCCCGCTACAGGCACAGGACGTGCCGCTCGACGTCGACGTCAACAAAATGCTGTCGGAGAAGTACAAGGGCGAATCCTATTCGCCCTACGCCAAACGTGAATTTCCGAACGAAGTGCTGTGGGGCGATTCGCATCTGCATACCGGGATTTCCTTCGACGCCGGCACGGCTGGCGC
>JBFFJL010000323.1:0-4779 GCA_041555955.1 Nevskiaceae bacterium | reverse complement strand
CGCGGTTTTCAGTGCGCCGACCGGTGCCGGCTTTTTCCATTCCGGATCGCGGCGGTTGATGAAGATGACTTCCAGCACGCCCCAGGCGAGCAGGCCGGTGAACAGGATCACCGAGCGCGTTTCGCCGTTGGACAGCAGGTGGGCGAAGGCCCAGAGCTTGACGCCGGTCAGCTGCGGGTGACGGATGACTTGCTTGATGTCGGTGGGCGCGCGGGCACCGATGAACAGGATCACCGCGAACGGCATCAGCAGCATGGTGACGTGACGCATCCACACCGGCGGATTCCACAGCGCGGTTGGCAGCGTGGATTTCCAGCCCATCACGATCAGCACCAGCGAGCCGACGATCAGCAGCGCGAACAGGCCCTTGTAGGGCATCTCGCCGATGCTGCTGATGATGCCGGCGCGCAGGTCCGGTTTCATCGCCTTGCTCAGATGAACGACGGCCCACAGCAATACACCCAGTGTCAGCAGCAGCATCGCGATACCCCCTGTAGTTCTGATGCGTGGAGCTTAGCGCGCTGTGGGGCGTACTGCGACCTCGTCCGGTTTCGACACGCTGCTGCGCGGTCACTCGACCCGAACGGCTTGCTGGCGCCGCACCTTCAACTCACCGTTCGCATCGAGTAGCCGGCAAAGCCGGCGTATCGAGATGCCGCCCGACGATAGGGCTCACGATCTCGATACGGCCTGCGCTGCAGGCCTACTCGATCCGAACGGGAGTGGGAGAGGAGAGGGTGCGCAGGCACTCAGCCGCGTCGGCGTCGCAGTAACAGACTCAATGTCGCCAGCGTCACCAGCATGCAGACGATCAGCGGACCGGCCGGTAGATCGAAGGGCACGGACAGCCACAGGCCCAGGCCGTAGCCGGCGGCGGCGACGATGTAGCCGGTCGGTAAACCACGCCGTTCGCTCATGCCGGAAGTGGCTATAGCCGGCAGGATCAGCGTGGCGAACACCAGATAGACGCCGACCAGCTGCACCGAGGCGGTGACGACGATGGCGAACAGGGAATAGAACACGCGCGGACGCTGGCGTGCCCACAGCAGCCACACCACCAGCACGGCGGCGTAGAGCAGGGCGATGGGTTGCAGTTGCGCATAGCTGACCCACAGGATCTGCCCGGCCAGCAGTTCCTGCATGTGCTCGGCGCCATGCGGGTTGTGCGACAGCATCAGCAGCGCGACGCAGGCGGAGAACACGTAGAGGCTGCCGATCAGCGCTTCCTGCAGGCTGCGGAAACGATGTTCGGTCCAGGTCAGCAGTGCGGCGGCAACCAGCGCTGCGGCGCCGGCGGCGACCTGGGTGATCCAGCCGGCGTGTTCCTCGCCGGTGAGCATGGTCGCGGCGATGGCGCCGAGCGCGGCAACCTGGGCAATGGTGAGGTCGATGAAGATGATGCCGCGTTCGAGTACGCGCCGGCCCAGCAGCACGTGAGTGGATGCGACCAACAGGCCCGCCAGTAACGGCGGGCCCATCAGCGACCAGTCAAAAGCGAAGTCGGACAGGTTCACGATTTCGGGCTCTGCCTGGCCGCGTCGAGCAGACGCTGGACTGTGACATTGAAGGTGGCGAACAGATCGTTGTCCGTGCCGTCGGCGCCGCCCGGCGAGAACGGCAGCTCGGCAGCGGGCAGACCGCTGTGGTCGGTCATCCATTCGATCGGCTTGTGGTCCTGGTAAGCCGCGTAGACGATCATCTTCGCCGGCTGTGTCTTCAGACCACCGAGCAGTGCCTGCAGATGAGCGCCGCTGGGCGGGATGCCGGGTTTGGCTTCCAGTGTGGCGACTTCACGGATGCCGAGCCAGTGGTACAGATAGGCCCAGGCCTTGTGGCCGCTGATGACGGGGACGCCCTTCAGCGGAGCCGCCGCTGCGGTCCACTGGTCGATGGCCGCAGTCCAGCGCGTGTTGAAGTCGTGATAGCGCTGGGCGTAGTCGGCGGCATGCGCGGGATCCAGCTCGGCCAGCTTGTCGGCCAGCGGCTTGGCGACCTTGGCGATGTTGCGCGGGTCGGTCTGGATGTGCGGATTGCCGAAGGGATGCACGTCACCCTGGGCGCGGTCGATCGAGGCCGGCACGTCCAGCATCGTCACGTACTGGCTGGCCTCGAAGCTGCCGGGCGCGCCCGGATTGAGCCTGGGGTTGTTGCCTTTCTGGATCAGCTGCGGCAGCCAGCCGATTTCCAGCTCGGCGCCGGTGCACACCAGCAGATCGGCCTTGCGGTACTTCGCGATCAGACTCGGGCGCGGCTGAATCTTGTGCACGTCCTGCAGTGCCGTCGTGGCGCTGTAGACGTCGACGTTGTCGCCGCCCAGTGCGTTGGTCAGCGCGGCCCACTCGGTTTCGCAGGCAAACACCTTGAGCTGGGCCGCTGCCGGCTGCGCGATCAGCAGCATGGCCGCAGCGAATACACCTGAAATTGCTTTCATCATGACGGGTCTTCCTTAGAACTGGTGCGCAGGGTGTGAACCCATGCTGACGATGTACTGCAGGAGGATCTGGTTGTCGGCGTCTGCGCCGTCCGGCCGTGATTCGTCGCGGTTGTACTGCACGCGGAAGCGTGAGAATTCGCTGTTGGAAAAATCGACCATCGCCGAATAGCGCTGCGGCGTGCTGGAGTCGTCCGCCAGCAGGGCCAGTGAGGTATCGGCGACCGGATTGGACACGCTGTTGTCGGCGCTCAGGCGGTCGTAGCGCAGACCCACGCGCCAGCGCGGCATGAACTGGTAGACGCCCTGGACGTACCAGCCGAACTGGTCGCCGTCATAGGCACTGGTATCGCCGCTGCCGTCCGGGTCGTAGACCACGGTGCCGCTCTCACTGCGCCGCATCGCTTCGGCCTGCAGCACCAGATTGCGCTGCAGCGGATTGCCGTTGGGCGCCCACTTGTAGACCAGATCGATGCCGTCGATGCGGCTGTCGCCGGTGAAGCCGGTTTCGATGTCCTCACCGCTGCGACGGTCGACGGCGTTGCCATCGAAATGCCACAGCCCGGCGCGCCAGGAGCCGCCCGCGCCGACGTCGCCCCCGACGTGGGTGAACACGGTCCAGGCTTCGATGCCGTCGCGCTGTTCGCCGCCGGCGGGGAAGCCGTCGCCGCGCAGCAGCTCGGTGCCGAATTCGGCGAACAGATCGGTCGGTGCCAGCCAGCGTACTTGCGCGCCGTCGTCGCCAAGCTGATTGGCGAGGAATGCGCGATACACCAGCGGCGAATCGGCAAATTCCCAAGCGTGCGGATGCTGGCGGTTCTGATAGCCGATGTCCGAATAGAAGCGGCCGAGTTTGACCGCCAGACCGTAGGGCAGCGACAGCGTATTGATGTAGGCCTCTTCGACCGCAACCACGGTGTCGCCGCCTTCGTTCTCGAAGGCGATCGTGGTCCAGCCGTGAAAACGGTCGTCGATGTTGGATTCAATCGCCAGCTCGCTTTCGCCGATCGAGAAGCCGCTGGTCTTGAATTCCGTCTCCGGGCCGAGCACCACGCCGGGCATTTCGGCCTCGGCGTCGCTGCTGTAGTGGGCGTACTGCCCGCTGAGAATCAGACTGATCTTGGGGTTGAAGGCGTTGCCGGACGCGGAAAATACGGGCGAACACAGCGGCGCGAATGCGGCGAATGCCACGCCGCGCGCGATAAGGGACATGCGATCCATGGACAGGAAAACCTCGTGTGAAAGATGCACAGGTGCCAGCGCCGACGAGGCGCCAGAAATGGGTGCGGACGATCAGACGAGGGTGACGGGCGGGCCGCGGTTATGCGGGACCGCGTGCCGCTGGCTATGCGGCAGGATGAACTCGGGGAGCGCTGGGGCTTCATGAGCCGTGGGCAGCGCCAGGGCGATTGGCCGGCTGGCCAGTGGGCCGCCGTCGATGCCCGGTGCGTGCATGCAGATCTGGCAATGCACATCGGTGGTCAGCGCCGGGTGCGTGACATCGTGCACAGCCTGCAGCCACTGGCCCATGAACAGGGCCAATGTCAGCAGCAGCAGCTTGGGCAGAGTCCGACGCATGACGGTCCGATTGTAGCGGCGTCGCGTGGAATCGTCGCTCCGGGGTTTCCCCCGGTGTGTGTCAGCCGACGCGCGGACCGCGCAGGTGCTGTTCGGCATCAATCACATCGTGATGATGCAGCCAGGCTAGAGCTTCGTCGCGCTCCTGTGCGAACCACGCGGCGGCACTCCCCAGTACAAAGCTGTAGCCCCATGCGTCCATGTCCGTGAACAGCTGGGCGCGCGAGTAGCCGGGAATGCGATCGGCCAGCAGCGCCTGCAGGCCGCACACGGCCATTTCTTCGTCCTGGTCGCCATTGGCGTCGGTATGCACCGATTGGCGCCGCGCCGCATCCATGCACAGCCAGTGGCAGCCTTCGTGCAGCACTGAATGCACCGGCGTGTCGCTGCGCACATGGAGCGTACTGCTGACCAGCCCGGCCTCGGTCTCGCCCCAGTAGCTGCCGGGAATCTCGTCGCCGTCGGCGACGTGCTGCAGCGTCAGTCCGTGCGCGGCAAACAGACCGCGCAAGGCGTCAGTGCCCAGTGCCGAGACGCGCACGACCTCGGGCTCGACTGTCGGTTGGGCTGGATCAATGTTCCCGATTATCAAAGAAATCATCCTGTGGTCTGACCGACTCATCAAAGCCGCTGGTATCAATACCGCTGGTCATTTCAACAACCGCTTGTGAAGTTTCAGGCAGGGCAGGGGCCGATTGGACAGGCTGAGTTCCTGCCTGATGTGAAACAGCGGCTTGATCTGCCTCCTGCTGGCAACCATATAAACCGAT
>JBFFJL010000322.1:0-4819 GCA_041555955.1 Nevskiaceae bacterium | reverse complement strand
GGCAGCTCGCGCCCCGCCAGCCTGGCCAGCTCCGGCAGGCGTTGCTCAAGAATCTGACGGAAATCATCCGGCAGATCCTGATCGCGAAGCTTCAGCCAGGCGTCCAGCGCAACCGCGTATTGCTCGGCGTGCGCGGCAGCCAGGCCGGCATACCACAAAGCCTTGGGAAATCCGGAATCGACTTTCAGCGCCGCAGTAAACAGTGCCGCGGGCGCGCCATTCATGTCGCCCTGCTGCTGGAACGCTCGCGCTTCGCCTTCCGAGGCCAACCAATCGGGGTCCGGACTGTTCGATGTCAAGGCGTTCGCCTTGGCATAGGCCTGCGCGGCTTCTGCGTGGCGCCCGAGCGTGAAATAGGACCGCCCTAGCATCGCCCAACCTTCGGCGTCGTCCGGCTCCGACTTCAACCGGTTCTCCAGGCGCTGCAGCATTGACGACACCACTAGCCCGTTGGCGGCTTCCGGATCCTTTCGTGCCAGATCGATCCAACCACTGATCTGACGACTGTCCGAGCGGAAATATCCGACCCCGGCGACGCCAGCAACGAAACTCACCAGGAGCAATGCAAGGATCCAGGCACGCGGCTGCGCGGTCTCGTCGTCCGTGGGCTCTGCATCAACAGTCGCCGTGTCGCTCAGCAATCGCGCCGCCGCTTCCTCGCGCAACTGCCGGGCCGCTTCGTCTTCCAGCGTATTCAGCGCCAGATCGGCGTCAATGTCCGCAACCCGTTGTCGGTATGCCGCGACGTTATAGCTCCGCCGCGCGCCGGTATTGCCCAGGTGTGCACGCCATAGCGGCCGCGTCATCCACACGGCCGCGACAAGCGCCACGACCACCATCCATGCAATCGTCACCGCGACTCCTCATCCAGCAATTTACGCAAACGATCAGGATCGACCGCTGCCGATACCGGACGTTGCCGACCCCGTCGCATCAGCGAAACCGCAATCGCCAGAGCACCGAGCAACAATGCAAACGGGCCGCCCCAGAGCAACCAGGTGGACCGCTTGAACGGTGGGCGGTACAGGACGAAGTCGCCATAGCGTGCAGTGACATAGTCGATGATTTCGGCGTCACTGCGTCCGGACTGGATCTGCGTCCGCACCTGATCGCGCAGATCCTGAGCCAGCGGCGCATTGGAATCGGCGATGGTCTGGTTCTGGCATACCAGACAGCGCAGCTGGTTGATCATCCCCTGATAGCGATCCGCTTCAACGCCTTCGAGCTCGGTCGCCTGGGCCATGGCCGGCAGCGCGAACAACATCATGAGTCCCAGGGCCAACCGGACAAAGCCACGGCACAGCTTCATTAGTGAGCCCCCATCAATGGCGCGATACGGGTGATCCACGCCTCTTCGGTCATCGGCCCGATCTGCTTGTAGACAATCGTGCCCGCAGCATCGAGCACAAAGGTTTCCGGCACGCCATAGACACCCCAGTCGAGCCCGGCGGTGCCCTGCACATCGGCAATCACCTTGGCGTAGGGATTGCCATGCTTATCGAGCCACTGGCGTGCTGCGGCATCAGTGTCCTTGTAATCAATGCCGACGATCTCGACACCGCGCCGCGACAGCTCCATCAGCAGCGGGTGCTCGACCTTGCAGCCGGCGCACCAGCTGGCAAAGAAGTTCACCAGAACCGGGCGACCGAGCAGTTGCGAACGCTGATAGGGTTCATCACTACCCATCACGCGCAGCGTGAAATCCGGCGACGGCTTGCCGATCAACGGCGACGGCACCTCGCGCGGATCATGCCCAAGGCCGAAAACGAACAACACCGTCAATCCAATCAGGACCGCGATCGGCGCAAGGTATCTGACGCGCATCAAGCGGCCGCCTCCACCGAATGGACGCGACTGCGCTGTTCCGCACGCTCCAGACGGTAGCGTCGGTCGCTGACGGCCAGGATGCCGCCCAGGGCCATCAGCACCCCGCCCAACCAGACCAGGCGCATCATCGGCTTGTAATAGATGCGCAGCGCCCAATCACCACCTTCCAGCGACTCAGCCAGCGCCACATAGAGATCTCGGAAGGGGGTGTGGTCCACCGCAGCTTCGGTCATCACGCTGCCCTGCGCGCGATAGCGGCGTTTCTCGGGACTCAGCTCGGCGACGACTTTCCCATCGCGTGAAACCTCGACACTCGCGCGATCGGCATCGTAGTTGGGGCCGGCATAGCCCTGCACTTCGATTAGCGTATAGGTATATCCCGACAGCTCCACGCTGTCGCCAGGCCCCAGCCGCACGTCCCGCTCTACGCTGTAAAGACTGACAAAGGTCACCCCGAGAATCCACACGCCCAGTGCGAAGTGGGCCAGACTCATGCCCCAGACCCCGCGCGGAATCTGGATCAGACCGCGCCAGCGATTGTCGCGGTTGCGCAGACGATGCCAGATGCCTTCCAGCGTGGCGACCATGACCCAAACGGCCAGCAGACTGCCGCCGATGGCCGCGACCTGGGTTTGGCGATGCAATATCCACGGCATCGCCAGACTCGTCAGCACCGCGATCAGCAGTGGCCAGCGCAGACGCCGCACCAGCTCACCCCGCTGCCCGCGCTTCCAGCCGATCACCGAGGCCAGGCCAACCAGCACCCCGAGCGGCGCCGCAAGCGGCAGGAATACCGCATTGAAATACGGCGGCCCGACCGAAATCTTGCCCAGCTCGAAGGCATCGACCACCAGCGGATACAGCGTGCCGATCAGGACCGCAGCCGCCGCAACAATCAGAAACACGTTGTTCAGCAGCAACAGTCCTTCACGCGAGATCAGGCTGATTTCCGCGTCATTGACCAGACTGGGTGCGCGCCACGCGTACAGCAGGAACGCCACGCCAAGCACCGTGCACAGGAATCCAAGGATGAAGACTCCCCGTGCCGGATCTGTCGCGAACGCGTGCACCGAAACCAGCACGCCGGAACGGACCAGAAAGGTTCCCAGTAGCGACAGCGAGAACGCCAGGATCGCCAATAGCAAGGTCCACGACTTCAGCACGCCGCGCTTCTCGGTCACAGCCAGCGAATGAATCAGGGCGGTACCGACCAGCCACGGCATGAACGAGGCATTCTCGACCGGATCCCAGAACCACCAGCCACCCCAGCCGAGTTCGTTGTAGGCCCACCACGAACCCAGCGTGATCCCCAGGGTCAGGAAAAGCCAGGCGGTGGTGGTCCACGGACGCGTCCACCGCGTCCACGCGGCGTCCATACGCCCGCTGATCAGGGCCGCCAAGGCGAAGGCGAAGGCAACGGAAAAACCGACATAGCCCATGTACAGCAGCGGCGGGTGGATCACGAGCCCCGGATCCTGCAGCAGCGGATTCAGGTCACGACCGTCGGTCGGCACCGGGAAATTCCGATCAAACGGATTCGAGGTCAGCAGGATGAACAGCAGGAATCCGATGCTGATGGCACCGAGCACACTGAGGGTCAAGGCCAGAACATCGCGTGGAAGACGCCGGCTGAACACCGAAACCGCCCCGCCCCAGCCCGCCAGCATCAGTACCCACAGCAGCATCGAGCCTTCATGCGCACCCCAGACCGCACTGATCCGATACATCAGCGGTAACTGCGAGTGCGAGTTGGCTGCCACATACGCCACCGACCAGTCGCGCGTAATGAATGACCAGGTCAGACACAGGTACGCCGTGACGATCAGCAGCAGCTGCGCCTGTGCGCCTGAAACTGCAACTTCCATCCAGCGCGGTCGTGCGCGGACGACGCCGACCACCGGCACGATCACCTGGACCAGGGCAACCGCAAGCGCGGCCAGCAGAGCAAAGTGTCCAAGTTCTGGGATCATGCGATCAGCTCCACCGGCTCAGCCCGCAACTGCGGGAGACGCGTCAGTCACGGACTTGAAGGGGGCACAGGAATGGCGGCCGTCGGCCGTCGTCAGGGCTTCCTTGAGATCCGGCGGCATGTAGTTCTCGTCATGCTTGGCCAGTACTTCATCGGCGACGAAAGCACCGTCGGACGCCATGCGCCCGGTCGCCACGATGCCCTGCCCCTCGCGGAAAAGGTCCGGCAGGATGCCGCGATAACGCACCGGAACCGATTGCTCGCAATCCGCCAGCGTGAAGTGCACGTCCAGGTCATCTGCTCGCAGAACCGTTCCGGCAACGACCAGACCGCCAACGCGGATCTTGGCCTCCTCGGGCACTGAATGCGCCACCAGGTCGCTGGGCGTATAGAAATACATCATGTTCTTGCGAAACGCCGTGAACGCCAGCGCGGCGGCGACGCCGAGTCCGAAAACAAGGCCGGCCACAGCAACCATTCTGGTCTGTCGTTTGGTCATTCTTCCATTACCGATTCGAGGATTTCGCGGCGGCGACGCCGCGGCGCAAGCCAGTTCCAGAGATAAACCACCAGAGTCAGCCCAAAGCTGCCCCAGACATACGCAGCGTAGCCGCTCATGGACCAGAAGGCGGGGTCAAGCAATTTGCTCATGCACTCGCGCTCCCATCATCGACTGCCTGGGCGCGTTGGAGTTCCGCAACCCAGCGCGTACCGCGCTCGCGCAACAACAGTTCGTTCTGCATCCGGCGCAGAACTGCGTAGGCACAGAACAGCATCGTGCCCGCCAGCGCCGCATACAGCGGACCGGCCATCGCCGCGCTCATCGTCGGCTTGCCCATTTTCAACAAGGTCGAACCCTGATGCAGCGAGTTCCACCAATCGACCGAGAATTTCACGATCGGCACATTAACCACCCCGACGATGGCCAGCAGCGCACAGGCGCGCGCACCAGCGCGTGGGTCGTCAAACGCCTGGTACAGGCCGATCACACCGAGATACAGAAACAGCAGAACCAGCTCAGAG
>JBFFJL010000321.1:0-4820 GCA_041555955.1 Nevskiaceae bacterium | reverse complement strand
GTCCGGCGCCTCGATCACCGACGCAGTGTCGGCGACTTCAACGAGGGTCTTGGCCAGCACCGACGGCTCGCGCGTGTCGCTGACGTAGCGCAGCTCGTAACTGCCGGGGTGTGCGGGCGCATCCAGCTTCACGACACCGGTTTTGCTGCCGTCGTTGGGGAATGGCAGGCGCTGCATCGTCTCGCCCCAGACATTGGCGCTCTCCTTCTGGGGGGCGACAAAAGCGACGTAGTCGCCTTTCTCTCCGGGGCCGGTCCAGTGCACCTCCACCGGTGCTGCGACGACGGCAGGACCTTCAGCGCGCACGCTTGCCGGCGCCGGGCCGGGCTGGGTGCTGGCGCTGACCGCCTCGCTGATGGCTTTGCTCAACTCGCCGGCATCGCGTGCTTCGAAATACTCACCGCCGGTGGTCTTGGCCAAGCACTGCAGTTGCTCGCGCGCCTGGCCTTCCGGCAGGTCGAAGCCGATCACGTGCGCGGTGAAATCGACGCCGAGCTTCTCCAGCTCGGTCCCGAGTGCGCAGGGATCGGCGTTGCAGGTTTCCTCGCCGTCGCTGACCAGGATCACCGTGGCCTTGTGCTCGGTGAATTTGAGCTGCTCGGCGGCCATGCGCACCGAGGCGCTGATCGGCGTCATGCCCTTGGGTGCCAGCGCGTTGACCTGCTTGCGAATCGCCGTGGCGTCGAAGCCCTCGGCCGCGCGCAGGACTTCGATGTCCTCGCAGTCGCCCTTGCGGCGATGACCGTAGGCGATCAGCCCCAGCGACTGATCCGCCGGCCATTGCTTGAGCATGCCGTCCACGGCATCGCGCGCCAGTTCGATCTTGGTCCTGCCCTGCAGCTGGCCCCACATCGAACCCGAGGCGTCCAGCACCAGAATCGCGGACTCGCCGCTCGTGGCCGCCAGGGCAGCGGGCATGAACAGTGGCAGGCAGGACAAGGCGGACGCCAGTACCGACGCCCGTGCGAAAGGTTTCATCACGGCATGTGCTCCAGAGATTCAGATAGCGTGCCGGACCCCCGGTGCACGCCGCAGTTAATCTATAAAACGGCGTTTGTGCCGGAAGTGCGACACGTCACGTTTGACGTGACGAGGAATGCCCACCTGTAGCTCATATAAAGACACGCATGATCACTTTGAAAATACTGACCGTCTTGCTGCAGCCGCTGGCGGCGGCGCTGCTGGCTCTGCTGATTGCGCTGATGCTGTGGCGGCGGCATGCGGGCCTGGCGCGCGGCTTGACCTTGGCGGCGCTGGTTTGGCTGTCGCTGTGGTCGATGCCCTGGGTGTCCGAAGCGCTGCGAGCGAATCTGGAGCAACGCTATCCGATGCATGCCGCGGCGGAGCTACCGCAAGTCGATGCCATCGTGCTGCTCGGCGGTGGCATCGAGCCCGTGGCGCCACCGCGACGGCGGGATGTCGACGTCAATTCCGCCGGCGACCGCATGATCTATGCGGCCCAGCTGTATCACGCCGGCAAGGCGCCGCTGATCATTGTCAGTGGCGGACGTCTGCCGTGGACCCCCGGTACGCAGACCGAGGCCGACGCGATGGCGGCGTTGTTGTTGCGGCTCGGGGTACCGGACTCCGCGGTACTACGTGAGGGGCGCAGCCGAACCACGCGCGAGAACGCGCGCTATACGCAGGAACTGCTGGCGGTGCACGGCATGCATCGGGTGCTGCTGGTGACCTCGGCCCTGCACATGCCGCGGGCGATGCAGAACTTCGAGACGCCGGGTGTGAAATTCATCGCGGCTCCGACCGACGTTGAAGTGGTGGAGCGTGCGCACGGTGTGCTGGACCTGTTGCCGGACACCCGCGCGCTGGACGGCAGTGCCCGTGCCTTCAAGGAAGTTCTCGGTCTGCTGCATCAGGCGGTGCTCGGCGCCGACTGAGCGCCGCCGGCCTCAGCGCTTGCTCAGCACTGCGTAATAGAAGCCGTCGTGTGCGCCACCCGGCGCGATGCGGCGACCGAATTCGGTGGACTCGCCCCAGCTGGCGTCAATCTTCTGCAGCTGCGCGTCCGCGTGCAGCAGCTTGAAGCGCTTGATCACTTCGTCGCCCTCGTCGCGCAGCACCGAGCAGGTTGCGTAGACCAGCCGGCCACCGGACTTCAGCAACGGCCACAACGCCTTGAGCAGACGCAGCTGCTGTTGCTGCAGCGCCGGAATATCGGTGTCGCGGCGCAGCCACTTGATGTCCGGGTGACGCCGGATCACCCCGGTGCCGGAGCAGGGCGCGTCGAGCAGGATGCGATCGAACTTGTACTTGTCCCACCAGCGCGCCGGTTCGCCACCATCGCCCGCGACGATCTGCGCTTTCAGTTTGAGTCGCTGCAGGTTCTCGTCAACGCGCAGCAGGCGCGTGCCGTCGGAATCGAGCGCGATCACTTCCACGTCCGCGCGCTCCAGCATGTGTGCGGTCTTGCCACCGGGCGCAGCGCAGGCGTCGAGCACGCGATGATCGTCCTTCAGGTCCAACAGCTCGACCGCGAGCTGTGCCGAGACGTCCTGCACCGAGACCTGTCCGCTGTTGAAGCCGGGCACGCGTTCCACCGAACGCGCCTCGGCCAGCACCACCGCATCGGGCGCACCGCCTGCGGTGCTGGCGGCGATGTTCATCTCGCCCAGGCGCTTCAGATATTCATCACGCGGCATGCGCCGACGATTGACGCGCAGGCTCATCGGGCCCTGCAGGTTGTTGGCCTGCAGCACCGCCTCCCACTGCTGTGGCCAGTCGGTCTTGATGCGGTCGACCAGCCACTGTGGATGCGAGGTGCGCGTCGCCGGCGCACGTGGCAGCTCGGTTTCGAGCTTGGCCGCTTCCCGGGTATAGCGCCGCAGCACGGCATTGACCACGCCGCGCATCTGCGGTTTGCGCAGAGCCTGCAGCGCATCGACGGTCTCGTTGATCGCGGCATGCGGCGGTGTCTTCAACGTGCGCAGCTGATAGATGCCGACTAGGATCAGCGTCAGCACGTTGTCGGTCGCCGCCAGCGGCTTGTCCATCAGCCGCGAAGCGATCCACTGCAGTGCGGTCAGCTCGCGCAGCACGCCGTAGGCCAGCAGGCGCACCATCGCCGCGTCGGCTGGCAGCGCCAGCTTCTCGGCCGGGCGCAGCGCGTCGTCCAGATTGCTGCCGCGCAGGACATGGCTGACGCTGGTCGCGGCGACGGCGCGGACGTTGGTGGGGTTCTGCTTCGGTGTCGGTGTGGTCATCCAGTTCCTCCCTTCGCGACACAGGCCCGGCGCGCGAAGGGCGCGCATCATCGCAGGGCGCGACGCCCCTGACCAGCCGCCGCCGATGAACCTGTGCCGTAGGGTGGGCAAAGGCCGCAGGCCGTGCCCACGCGGGAGAGCAGCATATCGGCCGCATGGAAATACGAGGAGAACAACCACGCGTGGGCACGCTGCCCCTTGCCCAGCCTACGAGTGAGTGTCTTTGGCGAGCGGCAGGCGGATGCGGAAATGGGTGCCGGTCGGCGGCTCCAGCAGCTCGATCTGGCCGTGGTGTGCATGCAGCAAGGTGCGGATGATTGCCAGGCCCATACCGGTGCTGCCGCGGGCGCGGGCCGTGGTGAAGAACGGCTCGAAGATTTTTTCCCGGTTGGCGCTGGAAATGCCGCCGCCGTCGTCATGCAGGTGCAGCTCGGCGCGGCCAGGGTGTTCGCTGCTGAGGCGCCACCACAGCCGCACGCTGACGCCATCGCCGCCGTGCTGGCGCACATTGTCGAGCAGGCTGCTGAGCATCGAGTCCAGTACCTCGCCGGCGATCTCGACCTCGATGCCGGGATCACCTGCCGCCTGAACCGCGAGTCCGCCATCGAGATAACGCTGAGTGACCGCGCCAGTAACGACACCGAGATCGGTGTGTTCAGTGCCGGCCTGCATCATGTCGGCCCGCGCCAGTTCGAGTAGGCGCCGCACCAGGCGTTCGAGCCGCGCGGCATCGGCCGATAGAATGTCGAGAAAGCGCGTGCGCTCTTCGGCCGACATGCCGTCGCCGTGATCGCGTAGCAGTTCCACCGAACCCTGGATCGCGGTCAGTGGCGTCTTGAATTCGTGCGAGACGTGCGCGGCGAAGTCGCGGATGTAGGCGCTGCGGGCTTCCAATGCCTCCGCCATGGCCGCGACGTTCTCGGACAGTTCGCCGATCTCGCGTGTGCCCGGATGTTTGAGCGGGGTGATGGCGCCGCGTTCGCCGCGCGCCGCGCGCCGGGTCTGCTGGATCAGCTGGTGTACCGGCCGGCTGATCATCAGCGAGCTGAGCAGAGTCAGCAGCACCACCAGCGCCAGCAGGCCGAGGCCGGCGCGCATCAGCGGCACGCGTTTGCCGTAGATCGCCTGCTTGATGTTGGCCGGTGTGCGGATCAGCAGGATCGCGCCGAGCACGCGACCGTCGCGTTCGATTGCCTCGGCGACGTAGACCCGGATGCGGGTGCCGCGCGAGATCGATTCCAGCGCGGGCGGCGGCGAGTCCGAATTGCGCCAGCGCATACGGCTGACCGAGGCTCCGGTCAGCGCTTCGCGTACTTCGTCCAGCGCGGCCAGTGACTGTCCGGTGTCGTCACGCTCGCCGTCGCCGGTCGAGGCGACGATGACACCGCGGTAGTCGACCACGCGCATGCCGGCCAGCGTGATGTGCTGTGCCTCGCGCAACATCGGCGTCAGTTCGCGGCCAATCTGTGCGGCCAGAGGATCGGCGCCCTGGGTCGTGGTTTCAGGGTCGGGCGGGCGTGGCCACACCGGATCGCTGGCCAGATCGAGTTCGGCCCAGCGCGGGCGCCAGCGGCCTTCGGGATCGCGCGGCGGCGGCGGTGC
>JBFFJL010000320.1:0-4825 GCA_041555955.1 Nevskiaceae bacterium | reverse complement strand
TACGTGCGGAAGTGGCGCAAGCAGGAGATACAGCGTCTGATATGCGACGTCGGCAGCAACTCAGGGATGCTCAACAGCTACTCGCCCGGTAACAAATCCCGTGAGGCAATCGGTAACGAAGTTACGTGAGGCAACACGACAAATCTAGCCGAATCCCGTATGCAATGCGATCCTGCAACCGGACCAGTGCCGCTCTTTCAAGTGTCGGAGCGGCAGCCGCCCACCTGGACACCGCACGCGATACGTTCTGCGGGCGCTCGCGCGTGACGCCTCGCACAGCGGAAAGCCACGCGTTCCGCTTTGGATCAGCCTGGAACAGGCGCATCGGCGGCGCGAACAAATCGGCCGCATACGCCCCGCTACGCAATCGCGACCGGCCACGCAAGACTGACCACCGGGCGCATGCACTATCCACCGAATTCCCGCGGCGAACCTGAAGCAGCGGAGAACTAAAATGTCGCCCCGACGCTTACGGACACATTACGCCCTGCACGTGCCAACTGCGGCAATGTCGGATCACTTTCGGCGCGGCCATATACGTCGCCCCAATCCCAATAATGGCGGTCCAGAAGATTGAACAGTCCGGCTCTCAGCACCCATTGTGGACGTGGCCGGAATTCGCCAATCAAGTCAACCACGGTGTACCCGGGCGCTTCGAACATCGGGCTCTGCGCATCATCCACTCGAGTCTGCTGATCGGTCGCGGTGTATCGCAGGCGCAGCGCGGTGCGATCGGTCTCGCGATCCAACGCCAGCACCACCTGCGCGGGATCGATGCTTGTCAGCGCCTGATCCGTGTCGCGGTTCTCGCCGCGAAGCCACATTGCGGCCAGCTCGGCGCTCCACGAAGCAGCCCCGCCGACATCCAGCTTCAAATCATGACGCAAGCGCACTTCCAGTCCGCGAATCCGTGCGCGCTCGACGTTGCGCGACTGAAACAGACGCGTACCGCTCTGAGGATCGATGCCAATGAAGCTGTTGCTTACGATGAAATCACGGTATTGCGTTTCGAATACGCTCAACTCGCCCCGAGTTCGGGCGCCGCGATAGCGCAGCCCCAGTTCCAGTGCGTCACTGCGCTCCGGTTTGAGATCGGGATTGGGCAGCGCCTGGGCATTGACCGACACAATGTCCAGCCCCAGATTGACGTCGTAGGCAGGTGGTGCACGGAAACCCCGCGCGTACTGCGCAAAGCCCCGGAACTGCGGAGACAGCGGATACAGCAGCCCCAAGCGCGGCGTCCAAGCATCGCTGTGCAGGTCGGTCAGCTGCACATTGGGGGATCCTTGCTCAAAGCGCTGGTCGCTGCGCGATTCGAGCCGGTAGTGGTCGTAGCGCAGCCCCGGCAGCAGCGTCAGACCCGTCCCTGGCGGACGCAGCTCACCGTAGACATAGCTGCCCAGTTCCAGCGTGTCGGTGATCGGAAAATCACGGCGCGGAAACGTCTCCCCCAGCAGCTCATTGGTATATGGCCCGTCATCAAGATTGGTCTGCAGCGCGTTTCGGCCTTCCTGCAACCGCCCCGCCGACACCTCAACGCCGTAGCCCAGTGCCTGCTCGCCCCGTAGCCAGTCAAATGGCTGGCGCCCATCGAGCCCGAGCCCGATCGCACGCTGACTGAGCTCGAACTCGCGCTGCTGACGCACCGGCGGATCGGCTAGGGTCCGGAACTCATCACTGTCCTGATTCAGCCAGGCTCGGGTCGCGTAGGCTCGCCACAACAATCTGCCCTCGCCCATCCCGGCCTGCTCAAGCTCGGCTCCGACCCGCCATGAGTCCTGCGTGTCGTCAGCGGCCAAGGCGGTGGTGTTGGCGAAACGGCCGCTGCCGAGAATCGCACGCAGTTCGGTGTCGCGGGTGTCGCGGCCGTAGTCGAACAGCAAGTCAAGTGTTCCAAGCCCGGTATCCAGCGAGGATTTAGCCAGCAGCGACTGCCGACGCCAGTCCTGCGGGTCCAGCTGATCGGCGTCCGCTGACTCCCGTGCATGCCCCTGTCGGTGTGTGGCGGCAAGCATGATGTCCGCACCCGGCAGCCGCCAAGCACTTGCGGCGGTAGCGCCGAACTGGTCGCGATCACTCGCATACCCAGTCTGCACCCTGCCCCCAACAGCGTTGGCGCCGAGCAGGTCGGACGGGGAAATCGTTTCGATCGCCACCACGCCGCCGACGGCCTTGCTGCCATACAGATTCGAGGCGGGTCCGCGAAGCACCTCGACCTGCCGGACCATTCCCAATTCGGCATAGTCACGACCACTGTCGGCATACGAACCGACACTGAATCGTTCTGCCACCGGAATACCGTCGACCAGCGTCAGTACGCGATTGCCGCCCAGTCCACGGATGCGGAATCCGGCGCCCCCAAAGCGAGTGCCGCCGCCATCAAAACTGATGCCCGGCTGATAACGGATCAGATCCTTCAGGTCGTTGGCCAGTTCGTCCTGCGCCGTGTCGCCCCCGATCACTGTCACCACCGCAGCGACATCCCATACTTCGCCGGGCTGGCGCGTAGCGACCACGACAATCGGGTCAAGCTCCGCAGGCGCCGGTCCGGGTTCATCTGCAACAGCGACGCCAGTCACGATGGACGCAAACACGATCATGCCCAGTGCAAGCGCCCGGGTCGCAGGCAGCACACTGCACCATCGTGCCGGTCGCGTACTCGCGGCCGGCCCGATGGCTCCCTCAGTAAATGTCATTTACCGTATTGAAAACGTTGAACTTGCCGGTCGGTGTGACGATATCCTTGCCCTTGATTACCTTCTTGAGTGTACGGGTCTTGTCGTCGACGACAACGATTGCCGACTCCTCCTCTTTGCCGCTCCACACCGAGAACCACACTTCGGTTCCGGTGGCGTCAAACTCCGGCTGCACAACCCGCTTCGCACCCGGACCCAGATTGGCCCACTCCGCGATCGGCAGCACCGTGTAGCCAGCATCAAGATGATCGATGTCGAATACCGCAACCGATTGCGAAATCTTATCCTCCGGATTCAACGGCGAATCCACCCACAGGTTGCGCGACTTCGGATGTGTCTTGACGAACAGCGAACCGCCGCCTTGTCCCTTGAGCACGCGCACCACCTTCCAGGCCTGCTGTGGATGGTTCTCCGGATCCGTACCGATGAAGGTGACCTTGTCGTTGCCCAGCGCACTGGTGATCCACACCGGCCCGAACTCCGGATCGACCAGGTTGGCACCGCGCCCCGGATGCGGGATGCGATCGACATCCACCAGCGCGGCGAGCTTGCGCTCTCGCGAATCGACCACTGCGATCTTGTCGGACTGATTCGCCGCGGTCATGAAGTAGCGCTTGGTCGAATCCCAGCCACCGTCATGCAGGAAGCGCGCAGCTTCAAGCGTGGTGATCGTCAGCGCGTTGAGGTCGCTGTAGTCCACCAGCAGAATCTTGCCGAGCTCCTTGACGTTGACGATGAAGTCGGGATGCTCCAGAGACGCTACGATCGCCGCGACACGCGGTTCCGGGTGGTACTCCTGGGTGTCAACGGTGGTGCCGCGGGTCGAGACGATCTTCTTCGGCTCTAGCGTTTCGCCGTCCATCAGCACGAACTGCGGAGGCCAGTACGCTCCGGCGATCGCGATCTTGTCCTCGTAGCCCTTGTACTTGGAGGTCTCCACCGAACGAGCCTCAAGCCCGATCTTGATCTCGGCGACGCGCTGCGGTGGATTCATCCACAGATCGGTCAGGTCAACGCGACCATCACGGCCGATGGTGTAGACGTATCGCCCGGAATGCGACAGCCGCGAGATGTGGACGGCGTAACCAGTCTTGATGATCACCACAGGCTTCTTGGTATCGCCGTCAATCAGCGCGACCTTGCCGGCATCGCGCAGCGTCACCGCGAAGATGTTATCGGTGTTGATCTTGTTGAGCTTCTTCTTCGGCCGCTTTTCCGGCGGCACCAGCACTTTCCAGGTGCCTTTCATCTCGGCCAGACCCCACTCCGGCGGCTCCGGTGGCGCGTGCTGGAGAAAGCGGGCCATTGCGTCGATTTCGGTCGCGCTGAGGTCTCCGGATGTGCCCCAGTTCGGCATGCCGGCAGGAGAGCCAAAGTTGATCAGGGCCTTCAGATAGTCAGTACCTTTGGCGAGGGTAATGTCCGGGGTCAGCGGCTTGCCGGTTGCACCCTTGCGCAATACCCCATGGCACCCAGCGCAGCGCTCGAAGTAAATCTGCTGCGAGTGCTTGAATTCATCATCACTGATCGCCGGCGCGCCGGGCGTGACCAACTGCTTGGCATCGGCAATCGGCGAGCCTCCCGCCTGGTACTCGACTTCGGCAGCACTGGCACCTGGATGTGGCTCACCACTGGCGCGGTCGGTGCTGCCACTGGCCGCACGATGCTGCGCAACTTGCTCGGTGCTGAAGTGCTGCTTGCCAGGATTGCCCCAGGCCCCGAACACGTAAGTCAGAATCTGCGCGATGTCGCCATCGGCAATGTGACCCATGGCCGGCATCACGCCATTGAAGGTCGAACCATTGACCGTCAATGGTCCACTTTTGCCACGCAATACGGTCTCGAGCGCGAGGTCGGGATCCTCCATCAGCACCTTGTTGCCAGCCAGCGGCGGAAATGCGCCAGCAAGCCCGGTCCCGGATTTCTGATGACACGCGCTGCAGTGGGTTTCAAACAGGGCCTGCCCCGCAGCAGGGGACTGCGCCTGAGCCACTTCCGCCTGATGTACCGCCGGCCCTGCCTCCGCAAATGCCGACGAACTCACCAGCACGGCAATCCCTAGCATGCTGCCTCGAAACGACTTGACCATGGCGGTCCCCTTTGAAATTTATTGTAAGAACCCAAACAAG
>JBFFJL010000319.1:0-4836 GCA_041555955.1 Nevskiaceae bacterium | reverse complement strand
GCTCGGCTGTGCGTTTACCTGGGCGGTTGCGATCATTCTGTTCAAGAAGTCGGGCGAGCATCTGCCGCCGTTTGCTCTGAATCTGATCAAGAACGCGATGGTGCTGCCGCTTTTTGTGGCGACGGTGCTGATTGTCGAAGGTCCGCTTGTTCCGACGCTGCCGCCCCGCGATCTGGCGGTGATTCTGGCATCCGGCGTGCTCGGGATCGCGGTTGGAGACACGCTGTACTTCCGAGCGCTGAATGCGATCGGCGCCAGCCGCATGGCAGTGGCGCAGGCTTTGTATTCGCCGAGCGTGATCGGATTGTCGATGCTGTTTCTGGGCGAGCGTCTGAGTCTGTGGCAGTTCTGCGGTGTGGCCCTGGTGCTGTGCGGCATTGTGCTGGTGTCGTACAGCCGTGCGCAGGGCACGGCGCAGCGTCAGGCCCTGCGTATTGGCGTGCTGTGGGCGGTGTTCTCGGTGTTCCTGATGGCGCTGGGCATCGTCATGGCCAAGCCGATGCTGGAGCAGCACAGCTTTCTGTGGGTTGTCAGCCTGCGGGTCGCGGCGGGCTTTGCCGGAATGCTCGCGATTGCTGTGTTCGGGCGTCAATTGCCGGCGCTGCTGCGGGCCTATCGCGGCGTGCGGCATTGGGGGGCCATTGTTGTCGGCGGCTTCATCGGAACCTATCTGTCGATGATGCTGTGGCTGGCCGGGTACAAGTACGCGCAGGCATCGATAGCTGCGGTGCTGAATGAACTCGCCGCCGTCTTCATCCTGCCGCTGGCGGTGCTGTTCCTGCGTGAGCGTGTGGAGTCGCGACAGGTGATTGGCGTGAGTCTGGCCCTGCTCGGTGTCGTGCTGGTGGTGAGCCTGTAGGTCGAAATTCCCAAGGGGCAATTTTCCCATCGGTCTGTCGGACAGGTCTGACTATGATCAATGGATAACAAAGGAGGACACCGCCCATGGAAGGAAGCGCACCCCGGTGGGATCTGCTGCTGCGCAACGCCCTGCTGTTCGACGGCAGTGGCGCCGCGCCGCGGCATGCCGATGTCGCGATTGCCGGCAATCGCATCGCCGCGGTTGCGGCGCAGCTGCCGACGGCTGACGCCGCGCAGTGTATTGACGCGCAGGGTCGCTGGCTGATGCCCGGCCTGCTCGACGTGCACACGCATTTCGATCTGGAAGTGGAGATCGAGCCGCAGTTGCCGGAGGCTGTGCGCCACGGCACGACGACGGTGGTGGTGGCCAATTGCAGTCTCGGTCTGGCCTACGGCGCGCAACGCCGCAACGGCGAGGACCCGATCGTCGATTGTTTCGCGCGGGTTGAGAATGTGCCGAGGTCCGTGCTGCGCAAGGTGGCTGATCGCGTCGACTGGCAGGACTCAGGCGACTATCTGACGCATTTCGACCGTCTGCCGCTGGGTCCGAATGTCGCGCCGATGATTCCGCATTCGATGCTGCGTATCGAAGTCATGGGACTGCAGGCGTCGGTTGAGCGTGATCCGACCGAAGGCGAACTGGCGCGCATGGAAGCGCTGGTCGACAAGGGTATGCGTGAGGGCTATGTCGGCTTTTCCACCGACGCCCTGCCGTTTCACTTTCTGGCCAACGCGCCGAATACGCAGAAGCAGATTCCGACGCAGTTTGCGCCGTTCTCGGAACTGAAGCGTCTGACCGGTGTGGTGCGGCGTTGGGGCCGCGTATGGCAGGCGACGCCGCCCAAGGATGACAAGCTGGCAGTGTTCCGCAACTTTTTGCTGACGTCAGGACGCCTTTACGGCAAACCGTTGAAGCTCACCGCGGTAGCGGCGATCGACGTTACGACCAATCGTCTGTTGCTGAAGATGGGGCTGCTGCTCTCACGCGTGCTGAATTCATCGCTGCTGATGGGCATGTTCCGGCTGCAGGCGCTGGCGGCACCGTTCAAGATATGGAGCGATGGTGTGGTGACGCCGATTGCGGAGGAAGTCCCGGTCCTTCGGCGGTTGAACGAGTGCGATCTTGATGATCGGCCCCGACGTGAGCGAATCATGGCGGATCCGGCCTGGGTTGCCGACTTCCGCCGCATGTGGCGTCACGGCAAGCACGGCTTCAGTCTGGCACGGGTGAAGCGTTGGCTGCGCATCGACGACAACGTGCTCACACGCGATTTGCGTGACATGACAATCGACCAGTGCCCGGTCGCAGACTGGAGCGGTGAGACGATGCAGGCGGTGTACGAACGTCTGCTGCGGTGGCAGGCCAGCGGCGAGGGTGCGCGCAGCGTCGGTGAGGCCGAGGCTTTTGCCAGCTTTCCGATGCCGGCCGGCGACGATGCGGACTTTTTCCTGCATCTGCTGCGCCGTTTCGATACGACCTTGCGCTGGTGGACCGTGACCGCCAATCGCGATCCGGGGAAGACCAAGGCATTGTTGTTCGATCCGCTGCTGCTGCCAGGGTTCAACGACAGCGGCGCGCATCTGACCAACATGGCGTTCTACGACGGCAATCTGCGCATGCTCAAGCTGGCGCAGGACGAGGGTCTGGAGCGGGTCGGGCAGGCCGTCCGGCGCCTGACCCGCGAGCCGGCGGACTTTTTCGGTCTGGACGTTGGCACGGTCGAACCAGGCGCGATCGCGGATCTGGTGATGATCGATCCGGATGCGCTGCGCAACTTCGATCCGGATCAGTGCGTGCAATACGTGTACCGCGACGCGTTCGAGCACCACCAGCTGGTCAACCGCCCGCTGGGCGTGGTGGCGATGGTGCTGATCGGTGGGCGCACGGCCTGGCGCGACAATGCCTATGCCGCGTGCTTTGGGCACGACCGGATGGGGCGAGTGCTGCGCCATCGCGACCATTCGACCGACGCGGAGTCGCTGGCCGCTGTGGCCTGAGATACCGCCGCCGTCCCTGGTGCCGTTTGGGGGCGTGTACCCGACGTTTGTCCGCCAGTCCGTCGTTTCTGCTGCCGAGCGCTGCAGGATGTGGCCGTATTCCCGAGGGATCGGCATGGCGATCGAGGACCGTTTCTATCGGATCGTGGTTGAAGCGCTGGCGCAGGACCGGCTGACGCTTCCTACGCTGCCTGAGGTGGCACTACGACTCCGTGAGTTGCTGCAGGACGACGACGTGACCGTCGTGCGTCTGGCTGCCGAAATTCATCGTGATCCGGCGATCGCGGTGCGTCTGATCCGCGTCGCAAACAGCGCGGCGATACGCAGCGGCCGCAGCGTCGAGAACGTGCAGCAGGCGGTGACCCGGCTGGGGCTGCAATACACGCGTCTGCTGGTGGACGGACTCGCGCTGGAGCAGATGTTCGTTGCCCGCAACCCTCAATTGAAGCAACGCCTGCTGCGCAGCTGGCAGCAGAGCGTTGATGTTGCGGCCCTGGCACAGGTGTTGGCTGCGCAATGCACGTTGCTGCAGCCGGAAATGGCGATGCTGGGCGGTTTGGTTCACCGCGTTGGCGCGCTGCCGATCGTCAAACTGGCGGAGACCCATGCTTCGGCACTCGAGTCCGAGGCGCACCTGGATACCGTGATCGAGCATCTGGCGCCCCGCGTCGGGCGTATGGTGCTGCAGGCCTGGCACTTTCCGGCCGATCTGGTTGAAGTGCCGATGCTGTGGCCGGATTTCACCCGCGAACACGAAGGCAGCGCCGACTACGCCGATGTGGTGACGGTTGCCGTGCTACGCACGCTCGGTGTCAGCGATCCTTCGCTGAAGGGCGTCGACCTGCTTCACGTTCCCGCTTTCATCAAGCTGGATCTCGATCCCGCCTTCTCGCTGGCCGACTCCGGCCCGCTGGCGACCAACTATCAGCGCTCGCTGGAATTATTGCGCGCCGCCTGATGCTGCCGCCAGCTGCGCATCACGCGCAGCCTTGAATTCGGACCCGGTCTTCCACTGCGGCCATTTGGTGGCATTGGCCACACGCCAGCCGACCTCAGCCAGCAGTTGCATGTCCTGCGCGGCGCCGTTCAGATCCCAATCCGCTTTTATCTCGTCGGACGGTTTGTGATAGTCGTTCGTGGTGTGCTGTCGGCGCTTGTCGGCGTAGTAGCCCTCCGATTTGCCGATGACCTGACTGCCGCTGTCCGAATACAGCGCCGGCACGCCGCGCTTGGCGAACTCGAACTGATCCGATCGAAAGTAGAAGCCCTTTTCCGACTCCTTGTCGGGTGAGATGCTGCGACCGTGCGCAACGGCGACATCGCGCAGCACGTCTTCCAGCGAGTTCTGTCCGAGTCCGATGACCTGCATGTCCGACGTCGGTCCCCAGGGGTTCAGACTATCCATGTTGACCATCGCGACCGTCTGCTCCAACGGGTAGAGCGGATGACTCGCATAGTGGCGTGACCCGAGCAGGCCCTGTTCCTCCGCCGTGACCAACATGAACAGTGTTGAACGTCTGGGTGCCGCCGGCATCTTGCTGTAGGCCTCTGCAATTTCGAGAATGCCGGCAACGCCGCTGGCATTGTCGAGTGCGCCGTTGAAGATCTGGTCGCCGTCCAAGTCGGAATTGCGACCGAGGTGGTCCCAGTGCGCCGAGTAGATCACGTGCTGGTCGGCCAGCGTCGGGTCACTGCCGGCAAGACGTGCGATGACGTTTTGGGATTGCACCGTGCGCACGCTGTTGGTGATGGTGTAGCTGCTGCGAGCGCGCAGGCGCACGGGTTGAAAATCACGGCCCGCCGCCGCCTTTTTCAGTGCGCCGAAATCCTGGCCGCAGGCCTTGAGCAACTCCTTGGCCTTGTCCAGCGTGATCCAGCTTTGCGCCGGTACGCGGCTCATGTTCTGGTCGGCCGCCGCCAGCTCGAACTGTTCGCCGGCCCAGCTGTTCTCGACGACGTCCCAGGGATAACCGGCCG
>JBFFJL010000318.1:0-4841 GCA_041555955.1 Nevskiaceae bacterium | reverse complement strand
GGCACGCCGGTGCGCCTGGCCGATATCGCGCAGGTGCACCTGGGGCCCGAACTGCGTCGCGGTCTTGCGGAGTACAACGGCGAAGGCGAGGTCGCCGGCGGCGTCGTCATCATGCGCTACGGCGGCGACGCGCTGGCGACGATCCGCGCGGTGCGTGCCAAGCTCGATGCGCTCAAGCGCGGCCTGCCCGACGGCGTCGAGATCGTGCCGGTCTACGATCGCGGCGCGCTGATCGAACGCGCGGTCGACAACCTGCAGACCAAGCTGCTCGAGGAGTTCATCGTAGTCAGCCTGATCTGCGTCGCCTTCCTGCTGCATGTGCGCTCGGCGCTAGTGGCGATCCTGACCTTGCCGATCGGCGTGCTGCTGGCGGTCCTCGTCATGCGCTTCCAGGGCCTGTCGGCGAACATCATGTCGCTGGGCGGCATCGCGATCGCCATCGGCGCGATGGTCGACGGCGCGATCGTGATGATCGAGAACGCACACAAGCACCTGGAACGCGCGCCGCGCGACGCCGAGGGTCGATTGCCAGCGGCGGAGCGCTGGCGCGCGATCGAGGCCTCGGCCAAGGAGGTCGGCCCGGCGCTGTTCTTCTCGCTGCTGATCATCACGGTATCGTTCCTGCCAGTGTTCACGCTGCAGGCGCAGGAAGGCCGCATGTTCTCGCCGCTGGCGTTCACCAAGACCTACGCGATGGCCGCCGCGGCGTTGTTGGCGGTGACATTGACGCCGGTGCTGATGGGCGTGCTGGTCCGCGGCAAGGTGCTGCCGGAGGCGAGGAACCCGATCAACCGCGGCCTGCACCGCCTGCACGCGCCGCTGTTGAAGCTGGCGATGCGCTGGCGCGGGCTGACGCTCGTGCTGGCCACGGCGCTGCTGGTTGCGACGCTGTGGCCGGCCAGCCGGCTCGGCTCGGAATTCATGCCGCCGCTGGACGAGGGCGACATCCTGTACATGCCCACGACCTTCCCCGGCATCTCGATCACCAAGGCGAAAGAGCTGCTGCAGCAGACCGACCGGATCCTCAAGACCTTTCCCGAAGTGCAGAGCGTGTTCGGCAAGATCGGCCGTGCCGAAACCGCGACCGACCCGGCGCCGCTGGCGATGATCGAGACCACCGTGCGGCTCAAGCCGCGCGAAGACTGGCCCGATCCCGACAAGAGCACGCGCGACCTGATGCGCGAGATGGATCAGGCGATCAAGTTCCCCGGCGTCGCCAACGCCTGGACCATGCCGATCAAGACGCGCATCGACATGCTGTCGACCGGCATCAAGACGCCGGTCGGCATCAAGGTCTCGGGCCCGGATCTGGTCGAACTGCAGCGCATCGGCGGCGAGATCGAGCGCACGCTCAAGGCGCTGCCGGACACGCTGTCGGCCTACGCCGATCGCGCCGTCGGTGGCTACTACCTCGATTTCGACATCGACCGCGAGCAGGCGGCGCGCTACGGCCTGACCGTCGGCGACGTGCAGGACGTGATCCAGACCGCGATCGGTGGCATGAACGTCACGCAGACCGTCGAAGGGCTGGAGCGCTACCCGGTCAATCTGCGCTATCCGCGCGAGCTGCGCGACAACGTGGACGCGCTCAGGCGCGTACTGCTGCCGACGCCGGGCGGCGCGCAGATTCCACTGTCGCTCGTCGCCGACGTCGTGATGCGCCGCGGACCGCCGGCGATCAAGAGCGAGAACGCGCGGCCCAACGCCTGGATCTACGTCGACATCCAGGGCTCGGACATCGGCGGCTATGTCGAACGCGCGAAGCGGGCGGTGAGTGACAGTGTCGACATCCCGGCCGGCTACACGCTGGCCTGGTCCGGCCAGTTCGAGTACATGCAGCGCGCCGCGCAGCGGCTCAAGCTGGTCGTGCCGGCGACGCTGGCGCTGATCTTCCTGCTGCTGTTCTTCAACTTCCGCAACGCCTCGGCGCCGCTGGTCGTGATGCTGTCGATTCCGTTCTCGCTGATCGGCGGCGTGTGGATGCTGTGGGCCTACGGCTTCAACCTGTCGGTGGCCGTCGCGGTCGGCTTCATCGCGCTGGCGGGCGTCTCCGCCGAGATCGGCGTGCTGGTGCTGACGTTTATCGACCACGCGGTCGCCGAGCGGCGACGCGAGCTCGGACGGCCGCTGAGCGGCGAGGAGCTACGCGAGGCGGCCGAGCGCGGCACGTCCGAACGCGTGCGCCCGATCGCGATGACGGCAGCCGCGATCATCGCCGGTCTGCTGCCGATATTCTGGGGCCACGGCACCGGCTCGGAAGTGATGCAGCGCATCGCCGTGCCGATGGTCGGCGGCATGGTGACGACGACGATCCTGTGCCTGCTGGTGCTGCCGGTGATCTACTCACTGGTGCTGCAAGCCCAGGAAAGCTGGCGCGCAAAGAGGGCAACCGCATGAACGAACATGCACGCTGTGGGCATGATCAGGCGACCAGCTGGTGATTTGCAGAGGAGTGATTCCACATGAAGCTTGAGCAGACCAAGGACATCATCCAGTGGTGTGCCGGATTTCACGATTCGCTGGCGCACCAGTACGAAACCCTGTCCCGATCGGCGACCGAGCCGCGTCTGAAAATGATGCTCGACTACCTGGCGCAGCATGAGCACGAGATGCACGCCGGCCTCAAGCGCTTTCTCGGAACGGCAGAGCCGTCCGTGCTGAATACCTGGTTCCGACAGGTTCCGGAGCTGCCCCAACCGGATGCCCTCGAAGCGATGCGCAGCTGCCTGTGCTGCGCGACTGTGGAGGACGCCGAGAACGCAGCGCTCGAGTTTCACGAGAAGCTGCAGGCCATGTACCAGCAGCTCGCGGACCTCAGCGAGGCCGCGGAGCTGCGCGAGCTGTTTGAATCGCTCGCCAAGGGTCAGGAAGCGGAGCTGCGACGCATGGTGCGCGACACGGCGCGGCTGGACAGCCTGTAGGCGATGCGCATCCTGGTTTTTAGCGCCCGCAACTACGACCGCCGCGAGCTGACAGCGGCGAACGGGCGCTACGGCCATGAGCTGCGCTTCGTCGAGGCGCGGCTCAGCGCCGAGACGCTGCCGCTGGCGTCGGGTTACGAGGCGATCTGCACCTTCGTCAACGACATGCTCGACGCACTGGCGCTGCGCCGGCTCGCCGACGGCGGCACGCGACTGATCGCGCTGCGCTGCGCCGGATTCAATCAGGTGGACGTGCGCGTTGCCGACGAGCTCGGCCTGACGGTGGCGCGCGTTCCAGCCTATTCGCCGCATGCGGTGGCCGAGCATGCCGTGGCCCTGATCCTTGCGCTGAACCGCAAGATCCACCGCGCCTACAACCGGGTACGGGAGAACAACTTTCTGATCGACGGCCTGGAAGGCTTCGACCTGCACGGCAAGACAGTCGGCGTCGTCGGCGCCGGCCGCATCGGCCGCGTGTTCGTGCAGATCATGCGCGGATTCGGCTGCCGAGTTCTGGTTCATGATCCGCAGTTCTGCGCAGCCGATGCCTGCATCGAGGGCGCGAGCCTGGCCGCGCTGCCGGAGCTGTTTGCAGCTGCCGACATCGTCTCGCTGCATTGTCCGCTGACGCCGATGACGCATCACCTGATCGGCACTGAAACACTCGCGCGCATGAAGCCGGGCGCCATGCTGATCAACACCTCCCGCGGCGGCCTGCTCGACACCGCGGCGGTGATCGGCGCACTCAAGGCCGGCCACCTCGGTGCGCTCGGCCTGGACGTCTACGAGCAGGAAGGCGACCTGTTCTACGAGGACCTGTCGTCCAGCGTGGTGACCGACGACGTGTTCCAGCGGCTGCTGACCTTTCCCAACGTCGTCGTCACGGCGCATCAGGCGTTCTTCACGCGCGAGGCGCTCGCCGCGATTGCCGACACGACGCTCGCGAACATCGCAGCGTTCGAAGCCGGGCGCCCGGTCCCCAACCGGGTGCTGCCGGATCTGCTCAGGGCGGCCTCCGGATCGCGCGATGGAGCAAATTGCGGGGCAATGGCCGCTGGCGACGAGCTGACGCCGCTGGGCTGCCAGACCGGCAGGACGTGAGTCTGCCGCGCAACGCCGCGATGCGCGCTCCGGTCCAGGCGCAGGTGCCGAGCCGGGACTGCTGTTTATCGGGCAATCACCATGTGCCCAAAACATGTGCGTTGCGCTGCCGTCGTCAAGGCGCGCCGGAATGCCGCAGCCGGTCATGACCGGTCGGTCGCGCCTACACGTCGTGACGACGCCTGGGGTGGGCGGGACCGTCGTGTTTCTGCACGGCCTCGGTGGCACGCACCGCTATTGGCAGGCGGGCCTGGAGGGAACGACGGTCCGCTGTGTGTTGGTTGATCTGCTCGGCTTCGGCGAATCGCCACGACCGTGGCGGCGCTATTCGCTGGCGGCTCATCTGGACGCGCTCGAAAACGCGCTGCTTGCGCACGCGCCGTTCGTACTCATCGGCCACTCGATGGGCGCGGTGCTGGCGCTGGCCCTGGCGGCGCGGCGCCCGGACCTGGTCAGGCGCCTTGGGTTGCTGAGCCTGCCGTGCTACCACTCAGAGGTCGCCGCCTACGACTGGGTGCGGCGGCTGCCCGGCGGCTGGATGTATACGAACATCTTCGCCGCCGCTCTGGCCTGCATGATCACGCGGCGGGTGGCCGGCCGGCTCCTACCCTACCTGCTGCGCGGTTATCCCCGTGTCGTGGCCGAGGATCTCGTCAAGCACAACTTCCTGTCGTTCACGACGTCGCTGTGGGACGTGCTGTATCGGCACGATCCGGCCGCGGACGCCGCGCGCCTGCCGGTGGTCTGTATCCACGGCGACGCCGACAGGTCGGCACCGATCGCCAACGCGCGGCGGCTCGCCGCGCGATCTCGGAACTG
>JBFFJL010000317.1:0-4853 GCA_041555955.1 Nevskiaceae bacterium | reverse complement strand
TCTGCTCCAGTGTCTGGAGCCCCTGGGTCTTGAGCGTCACGATCATCCTCCGATGATCCCGGCGCCCCGCCGGCCCTTCAGGCTCACTTCACGTTGGAATCACGCGCCCCCTTCAGGCTCATGTGTCATTGGAAGAGGCTGCCGCTTGCGGGATTCCCCCCCCCTCCTTACCATTTGCGCTCCCCGCGTACCCCCACCCCTACGCGTGTGGTTGGAATTTCCGTAATTTTGAGGGACTTACATGACCTTTCAGGCTGATCTCGAAAAGCTCTTCGGACTGAAGAACATCGAATTCAAATACAACCTGTCCAAAGAGGAGCTGTTTCACGAGGCCATTGCCAACGACAAAGGACGCGTCCGCCGCGATGGTCCTTCGAACGAGCAGAAAGCCTACGCAACCAAGCTCGGCTCGCGCGGACCCCTGGTGTACTACACCGATCCGGATTGCACCGGACGCCGCACCAAAGACACCTATGCCGTGAAGTGGCCGGAAGTCTCCGATCAGATCTGGTTCAAGGCTGACCTCAGCCCCTACGATCCGGAGCAGTACCAGGGTCTGCTCAAGCGCGTCGTCGAACACGTCAATTCCAAGCAGATTCCGCTTTACGTGCAGGACGTGTACATGGGCTCGGACCCCGACTTCGCGGTGCCTTACCGCTTCGTCGGCGAGTACGCCACCCATGCGATGTTCGCGCACAACATGTTCCCGAAAGACCTGATGGGCGTGAAGGACATCGCGGACCGTCGCTGGACCATGCTCAACGTCCCCAGCTTCGTATGCGAACCCGAGCGTGACGGTTGCCGCGCCGAAGCCACCGTATTGATTGATACGCGCAACCGCATCTGCCTCGTCGCCGGTCGCGCCGACTACTGCGGCGTGGTCAAGAAAACCATCTTCACCGTCGGCAACTTCCTGCTGCCGCTGGACGGTCGTCTGTCGATGCACTGCTCGGCGAATGTCGGTCCTGACGGCGACGCAGCAATCCTGTTCGGCCTGTCCGGCACCGGCAAGACCACGCTCTCAGCCGATCCGATGCGCCGCCTGATCGGCGACGACGAGACCATCTGGTCCGACAACGGCCTGTGCAACCTTGAGGACGGCTGCTACGCCAAGCTGATCAACCTCGACAAGGATGCCGAACCGGTCATCGCCGCCGCGCTGTCGAAGTCCGGCACGATTATCGAGAACGTACCGCCGCTGCCCGGCAAGACGATGGAGGAGTGCGATCCGCAGGATCTGGATCTGAACGATGACTCGATCGCCGAGAACACCCGCTTCAGCTACCCGCTGACCGCGAATCCGAACGTCATGCCGCACGGCCGTGGCCCGCATCCGCAGACCATCGTCCTGCTGACCGCGGATGCCTTCGGCGTGCTGCCACCGATCGCGATTCTCGAACCGAAGGATGTGATGTATCACTTCGTTTCGGGCTTCACCTCTCGCGTTGCCGGCACTGAAGTCGGCGTCACCGAACCGCTGCCGACATTCTCAGCCTGCTTCGGTGGCCCGTTCATGGCGCACAAGCCGAATGTCTACGCCAAGCTGCTGGCCGAGAAGATGGAACATCATCAGGCTCGCTGCATCCTGCTCAACACTGGTTGGCAGGGTGGCCCCTACGGCACTGGCAAGCGCATCTCGATCCGCCTGACCCGCGCGCTGCTCAACGCGGCGCTCAATGGCGATCTGGACCACGTGCCGACCGAAACGCATGCGATCCTGAACCTGAAGATGCCGCAGGAATGCCCGGGCGTGCCGAGTGACATGCTCAATCCGCGCAACACCTGGGCGGACACGGACGCCTACGATGCGGCTGCCGTGAAGCTGCGCGACATGTTCCGCGACAACTTCAAGAACAAGGGCTTTGCCGACTTCGGGATCGAAGAACGGATCTAACGCGTCCGCACGCCGCAGCGATGAGGCCGGAGCCGCAAGGTTCCGGCTTTTTTTGTTTGCAGTGCAATCCACGCGGGCCGGCATCCTGCTCGGTCCGTTTTCGTATCACCGCGACACCGGCGGCACCGTGGCACCTGTTTCGTCACATGGGTGCCACCCTCATCGCCTCAAGCTGCGGTATCGTGTCAGTGAATCCACGCGCAGACAGTTCATGAATTCCCGAGTCACTCGCATCTTCTGCATCGGCAAGAACTACGCAGACCATGTCGCCGAACTGGCCCACCTCGGACACACGCCCGACGGCGATTGCGTTGTCTTCATGAAGCCACCGAGCAGTGTCGTCCCGATCGGAAGCGACATCGAACTCCCGCGCGGCCGCGGCAGCATCCATCATGAGGCCGAGCTGGTGGTTCAGGTTACGGGTGGCGGCAACGACATACCGGTTGACGATGCGATGCATTGGGTTGCCGGCGTTACCCTGGGCCTGGATCTGACCTTGCGCGAACTGCAGACCGCGCTGAAGAAGGCCGGCAAGCCCTGGGAGCTGGCCAAGGCCTTCGATGGTGCCGCGCCGCTGGGCGAGTTCCAGCCCTATCTCGAACAGGATCTGCAGGACATCGAGTTCACCTGCCGCGTCAACGACGAGCTGCGCCAGCACGGCCATACGCGCGACATGATGTTTTCGGTCGCGCGCCAGATCCACATCATTTCGCAAACCTGGGCCCTGCGCCCGGGTGACGTGATCTACACCGGCACGCCAGCGGGCGTCGGACCGCTGGTTCCGGGCGACGAGATCGTGCTGGAAAGTCCGCAGATCGGACGCTTCTCCTGGCATTGCCGCTGACGCAGCGGCATCCGCAGTGAGTTTGCGGCAGAAGGTCCTGCTGCTGGGTGCGCTGTACCTTGCGCAGGGATTGCCATTCGGTTTTTTCACCCAGGCGTTGCCGGTCCTGCTGCGCGATCAGGGCTATTCGCTCAAGGCGATCAGCCTGTCCGGTTTCCTGTTCCTGCCGTGGGCGCTCAAATTCGTCTGGGCTCCGGTCGTCGATCACTACGGCACCCGCCGGCAGTGGCTGCTGGCCCTGCAACTGGCCGCCGTCGCTGCCGCAGCCGGTCTGGCGCTGATCCAGGTGGACGGTTCGCTATGGCCGGTGCTGGTTGCGATGCTGGTATTCAGCCTGATCTCGGCAACCCAGGACATCGCCACCGACGGCCTGGCCGTCAACCTGCTCGGGCCGCGTGAACGCGGACTCGGCAACGGCCTGCAGGTCGGCGCCTACCGGATCGGCATGGTGCTGGGCGGCGGCCTGCTGCTCTGGGTGTTCGCACGCTACGGTTGGGCGCTGATGTTCGGCGTGATGGCGGCTCTGCTGGCATTGACGGTCGCCCCGGTGCTGCGCCTGCCGCACGATCGCCCATCAGGACACAACGCACCATCGTGGGCGGCACTTTCGGCCCAGTGGTGGCAGCGTCTGCGCCACCCCGGGGTGATCGCCTTCATTGCATTGATCTGCCTGTACAAGGCCGGCGATTCGATCGGCGCGTCCCTGGTCGGCCCGTTCATGCACGACAGCGGCCTGAGCAAGACCCAGATTGCCGTGCTCAAGGGCACGCTGGGCTCGGTATTCACGGTCGTGGGCGCAGCAGCGGGCGCCTGGATTGCATGGCGCCTGGGACGCCGCCGTGCGCTGCTGTGGAGTGGCATCCTTCAGGCCGCCAGCCTGGTGCCTTACGCGCTGGCGGCCTCGGGTTTCGGCGGCCTCGCCATGATCAGCAGCGCCTGCATCGCCGAGCATCTGTTCGGCGGCATGGCCACCGTTGCACTGTTCACGCTGATGATGGATGCCAGCGATCCGCACCATGCCGGCACCGACTACACCTTGCTCGCCTGCGCACTGGTGCTGACCCAGGGGCTGGCCTCGTTTGTCGGCGCCAGCATTGGCGACGCAGCCGGCTATCCGGCCTTGTTCATCAGCGGCATTGTCGTGGCGATTCTCGGCTGCTTCGCCCTGATACATGGCGTCGACCGTGGCATTGCGCCACGCGGCGTCTCCGGCAGCTGGCACCGGGTCTGGCCCACCGCTGCGGCATAAGCAAATCACCGTTTCGACAGCATGAACGCAGCACCCCGCAAAGCTGCTATGTTTCCATCATTCCCTGGTCAACCTGACGCTTCATGACACTTGAAGGCTGGATCACGCTTGGCGTGCTCGCGCTGACGCTGGGCTTGCTGATCAGCGAGAAGCTGTCGGCCGAGCTCGTATTGGTGCTGGCGATGCTGATTCTGCTCAGCACTGGCGTGCTGGATCCGAAGCAGGCGCTTGCCGGCTTCTCCAACGAAGGCATGATCACGGTCGCTGCGATGTACGTGATCGCAGCAGGTCTGCGCGAGACTGGCGCCATTGATCTCGTCGTCCACTCGCTGCTGGGACGACCACAGAATCTCGCACGCGCGCAGTTGCGCGTGATGGCGCCCACCATCGCGCTGTCTGCGTTCGTCAACAACACACCGGTGGTCGCGACCTTCCTGCCCGCGATCCTGGCCTGGGCCAAGCGCAACCAGTTGCCGGCGTCGAAACTGCTGATCCCGCTCAGCTACGCCGCGATCTTCGGCGGCACCTGCACCTTGATCGGCACCTCGACCAATCTGGTGGTCAACGGCCTATGGTCCGGTGACGGCCATGCCGGACTCGGCATGTTCGAGATTGCCAAGATCGGTATCCCCAGTGCGCTGATCGGCATGGTCTATCTGATGACCGTTGGCCGCCGCCTGCTGCCTGATGGCAAGACCAGCAGCAGCGTGTTCGAGAACCCGCGCGAATACACCGTCGAGATGACCGTCGATGCGGGCGGCCCCCTGGTTGGCAAAACCATTCAGGAGGCCGGCCTGCGCCACCTCGGCACGCTGTTCCTGGTCGAGATCGCGCGCGATGGCCGCATCGTGCCGGCGGTCAGTTCC
>JBFFJL010000316.1:0-4870 GCA_041555955.1 Nevskiaceae bacterium | reverse complement strand
GATGGCACAACGTATCTGTACGTGAGAAACGCAACAGATTGTGGGACCGGGGTTGCACCCGTCGCTCCCACCTACCAGACCTATGCGGACAAGACGATGCAAGAGGTGGAGACAGGAGGCTCGTACCACTATAGAAATGTGGCCTCCAATGGAAGTCATATTGTGACGATTCGCCGGTACGGTGCAACTGCATCTTCATCTGGCTTTGTATCGGGGTACCTCACGCGCCGCGGGATCGACAATGAGACCGGCGCGACCATGATGGTCAAAGAGTACGCTGGTGAAGTTCAGATTCTAAAGGGAGGAGTACAAGACGGGGTCAACGTAACCCGACTGGATCTCAACTCAATGAACTTCCGCTATTCACTACCTTGGTACCATGACAGCGGATCACGCGCCTCGATGAAAATGGATGGAACTAAGCTTGCCTGGATCAGAAACAACAACGCGTACCACGTTAGCCTTCAAGATGGGTTCACTCTCCAAGCTGACAGTTTCGGTGGTGATGATGAGTGTCTGCGGCCCGGGCTGCGATACAGCTTTCAGGAACGTCGGCCCACGATAGCGCTACTGGGAACAGACGAGCACAAATTTACGGACGGCGCATACATCGTTTCCGTGAGGGACCCCTCGCTTTCGGACGGAACCCAGCAGCAGTACACCGTGGAGTTCATGCCCGATGGTGACAACATTCGGGTGAGTCGCACCGGTGAAGGTGGCATTGTCACCGCTTACACATTCGACAATTACTACTTCTTCCGATATCAGTCATTGTGCCACCCAGAGTACGGCATCTTTGGACTGGGCTGATGGCGTGGATGGCCAGATGCACTCAGTTGAAGCATCGGAGTTGATCGGTCACCACGACTTATCTGCTTGGATCGTGGTGTGATTGACTCCGCCCAATACGTGCAAAGACTGCAAGCTCTGAAAAGGAACTACGGGTATCAGTTTGCCCGGGGCGTGCTGGAAGGCATAAGCGAACCAGGCTGGCTCGGCGTGGTTGAAGCTGCATTGAGCTCAGCCGATGGCGAAAGTACCCGAGCCTACTTCCAGAACGGATTGTGCTGGACTGCGCTCTACGAGAAGTACGGAACGCTTCGTCTTGAATACGCATCGACGGACGCGCTTCCAGCTGAGGTGCAGACAGCCATCGATGCGATCGTCAACGAAGCGGAGATCTCTTCTGAGCAGGTCTGCGCGTACTGTGGGGCGCCCGCGTCCGAATCGATATCTCCGAGCGGATGGGTGCGTTACGTTTGCCCAGAGCACCGATCATCACCGGTGGCGCCAGCGGTCATGCGCGCTCTGGCAGACGCACGAGACCATGCGTTTTCGCAATATTGACCTCAGACATCAACAATGGGAAAGGGATGAATCGAATTGTGCTAGCAATGACGCTGGCGGTGAGAATGTCTGGCCGCCTTCGAGGAGCGGTGAACTGCCCTGCAAGCTCGCCCGGCCATCGTCCGAGCAGGTCACAAGAGAGCATTTTGGTTTCTCATGCTGTTAGAAACGCACTGCGGACAGTATCTGTAGCGACTTAGTTAAAGGTGCATCCCAAATGCAATATCCGAAGAACTACAAAAAAGTGATGGGATTAGATTCCAGTGGCTCACCTAACCAGCTGAGAGCCGCTAATCCTCGCGCGGAACGCAGAGAGATCGCCGACTTCCTAGTCTTGAATCTTATGGCGGAGCTATCGGCAGAGTTCGTCGTGGGCTCGCGTCCCGCAGTTATCTATGTCGAGAATCCCTTCTGGGGCTTCGAGATGGACTTGTCTTTGGCGATAGAGCGCAGCGCCGCAGGGAAGTTTGAGCACGATCTTTACGTTGTCCCAAAGGCGCTACAAAGCGAGGAGCTCACCGAGGACAGAATAGTCGGATGCCTCAACGAGGGAAGGTGCTTCATGATCCTCGGGCGGCCGCTGGAGGGGCTGCCACGGACGATGCGCGGGAAAATTTCGGAGTTTGCGCCCGTGCTCCGCGAGCTTCCGCGCTTCGACCATTTAAGTCTGGCAGAGGCATGTCGGCTGTTCTACGACCTCAAGGATGCACCAACGATTCACAGTGAGCCTTGGATCAAGCAGGTTCAGCCCCGAGATTTTCTCGTCAATGCGCTTGCTTGCGAAAACCTGATTGAGAGGCTTAAGGAAACGGTCCTCGCTAGGGTTCAAGGTTTCTCGGCTGACAACGGCATCCCACTAAAGGATTTTCATGGCCTAGGATTGGCTCGGTCATTTATTGAGGACCTCATCTCGGATCTACATGCGCTGGCAGCCGGGCAGCTAAGCTGGTCCGATGTGGACCGTGGCGCACTTTTCGCCGGTCCCCCGGGAGTTGGCAAGACGAGTTTGGCCAGAACGGTTGCCAAAGAAGCAGGGCTGAGGTTCGTGAGCGTATCTGCGGCGGAGTGGATGCGTGCCGGGGCTGGGGATTCACGTGGATTCTATGACGTGCTCCAGGCCATGAGTGACGACTTCTCCAAAGCCCGCGAGTATGCCCCGTGCATCATGTTCATTGACGAGATTGACAGTATCGGAAGTCGGGAGTCATTCAGCGGCCACAATGCGGCGCTAGAAACCCAGCAGGTGAATGCACTACTACAAGAGATCGACGGGTTTGATGGCAGGGCGCCGTTTGTCGTTTTAGCGGCAACCAACAATCCTGATCGTGTCGATCCCGCCTTGAGGAGGTCGGGACGACTGGATCGGGTTATTCACATACCCCTACCTAATTCTAAGGCACTTGAAGAAATATGGAAGCACTACTTGCCCGACGAGAACATTCTCTCTGACGCTGAACGGGTCAGGTTGTCAAAGCTCAGCCTGGGATGCACCGGAGCGGACATCGAACGCTTTACCCGCGTTGCGGCGCGAGCAGCTCGCAAAGCAAAGCGAGAACTGACCTTTACTGAGCTGGAGCAGCAGGTGCTTAGCATCCCGGAAGTAGGTGAGCGTTCAGCAATTCCGGAGGAGACTAGACGACGAACAGCATTCCATGAAGCTGGCCACGCGTTGATGGTGACATTGCTCGGACGCGGAGAGGAGATCGCCTATTTGACAATTCTTCCCAGCCGAGAAACCGCAGGTCACCTCAAGCTTCTGCCGACAACAGGCGTACGGCAAGGAACGCGGGAGGACTACTTGAATGACGTAAGAGTGCTTCTCGCTGGGCGCGCGGCTGAAGAGCTGGTATTGGGCAAGCCCAATATTTCTGCTGGTGCCGCGAACGATCTGGAACGTGCAACAGCGATCGTATCGTGGCTTGAGCAGCGAGCCGGCCTCGGCTTGGATGGAAATCTTGGTGTTTTCGATGAGGCTCTTGCGGATAAAGAGAGATTGAAGTCCATCGTTAACAGAGCTCTTGGCGAGCTCTATCTGGAGGTTCTGAAGATGCTCGAACGCGCGCGCGAAATACTTGAGCACATTTCTGGTCGACTTTTGGCCGAGGACAGCTTGACGGGTGCGGCTTTGCGGGACGGGCTTGCCGCGTTCCCCGCGAACCAAAACTGACGACGAACAACAGACGGACCTAGGCTATGGCAAATGAAATGACTCAGCGCGTTTGGGAGATGCTCAAGAAGGGCTACTTCACTGACTTTGCGAAGGAGAACGACCTAAAGTTCGCCGAAGACGAGGAAGGCATGTCTTTTGCACTTCCCTTTGAGGGCGGCAGTTACGTTACCGTTGGAGTTTCGAATTTCAGCAAGCATCAGTGTTTTGTTAGATTTGCTGCAGTCCTCGGGAGTGTGGATGAGCCCAGTAGAGGCTTAATGCGAACAATGCTGGAGGTAAACGCAAGTAGTCTTGTATTCGGCGCCCTCGGGCTCGCCAAGAATGGCAGCAATTTTCTCTTTCAGTATGAGTACTCCGTTCTTGGTGATACGATCGACAAGGAGGAATTCGAGGTTGGCATGCACTGCGCGATGTCCGCGCTTGGCCTATTCAAGCAAACTGAGCTCAAGAGCTTCAGGCATGAGATTAGTTCAATTTAGGCAAAGTGATGGAGCCTAATAATCTTATCGATTTCCTTTGGGGATTCGAAGATTGGAACAGGACGCGAAGTGGTATTAAGAGTGAGAGTAGGGCCACTCTGGATACACTATGCCAAGCGATCCATCATGGACTTCTCCAAGAACCGCAAAAATTGTCGCCACGCCTCGAGATGCTCTTTGCCGAAGAGAACACCCGAAGGCAAAACCCATTGGGGCACAACTATCCTAAGGGCGTTCCGAACTCTTTGGAGTTGATCAGAAAAGGTCGACGTGCTCGAGTCCGCTGGCTGGCCCAACAAAAAGAGCTACCTGCGTTGGTCTCCGAGGAGGTATCTGACCTTGCCGAGGACCAAGAGGACTGGGGACGAAAGGATCGCCCAAGCGAGTACGAGTTTCGCGTTCCCATCCTGGGCGCAGATCTGCGCGCAGAGATGGCAGAGTGGCTCGCATCCACAGTTGGCGACTTACCCAGATGCGTAGTTGTGAAGAGGCGAGAGGGCGAGGACCATCCCGAGTGTGCGCACTTTCCACAGCTGATCGATCGCTCGGTTTTGTTTGACCACTGGACGTTCCAAGTCAACCTTGAAGCGCCCCAATTGCGCGCTAGTGGTGCCCTTGACTTCCGTGGCTGCATTTTTGAGAGGGATGTTGATCTATCGAATGTCCGCGTAACTGGTCGGTTGTCCTTTTGCCACACCGAGGTAAAGGGCGCGCTTACGTTGAATGGAGCAGTCGTTGATGGTGCCCTTGATTTCCGTGACTGCATTTTTAAGAGGGATGTTGATCTATCGAATGTCCGCATAACTGGTCAGTTGTCTCTTTACCACACCGAGGTAAAGGGCGCGCTTACGTTGAATGGAGCAGTCGTTGATGG
>JBFFJL010000315.1:0-4877 GCA_041555955.1 Nevskiaceae bacterium | reverse complement strand
GGGACGACACCCCGCCTTTTTTGACCCCCGGCCTCAAAAAACGGGACGGGGGGTTCGCACGCACTTCCCGCACGACAGAGCGCACTTGCCCCTCGACGCGGTCGAGCAGCAGCCGACCGGCGAGGAGCCAGGAGTTCACTGTCGGCCAAGGCGTGACGAGCGTCCGCATGCCGTCAGGGTAACCGACGCCTCGCGACATGGCAACTTTTACATCTCTTTACACTTTTCTTTTCCCGATTCCTTGGCGATGCCTTTGCGTATTACATTCAAATTGTCGCCCTATTCTTGCGCCGCTTGACGCGCGCACAGCGACGGCTATACTGTATTCACGGACGGCGGCAATGGACGCCAACAGCCGGCCGGGAAGGAACACCATGGACACGCTGACCGCCATCAACACCCTCAAAGCCGCTGGCGATTATCTGGGCGCGTACAACCTGCATCAGAAAGCGGCGACAGAAGCGCTCCTGCGCAAACAGAGCGGCGGCGACGTCGACGGTGCCGCGGTGTCGGCGTGGTGGTGGGCGTTTGGCCTGCCGCAAATCGGATGCCGTGGCGGCAGCTGCGAAGCCGCGCGGGCTGAAATCGAAGCCACCTTTCCCAAGGCCCCGCGGCACGACATCTCGGGCATGACCGGGGACAGCTACATCGCCGAGTGCATCGACGAGGGCACTTGGTAGAAGCCGACGCCTGGACCGGGCGCAAGGGGGCCGGCTGGGGTGGAACGGGGTGGAACGGGGGTGACATCACAAACACCCCAACAACTACGCGAATCGCTTTAGGAATCTCGAAAAGCAGGTTACTTTACCGACACCCCAAAAACATCACGCAATCATTGGACAATCGCGGATCGGGGTGGAACCAAGCGCAAAAATCCACCAAACTTTTCCCCACGCGGATCCTGTCTTTTTCTCTCGCGTGCGCGCGCGGGATGTTCCACCCCATTCCACCCCTCCACCCATTTTTCTTATTCAGTATGCGGGTTTTGCTGGGGTGGAACCAGGGGTGGAACGGGGTGGAACCGGGGTGGAAGCGGCTGCGCTTGACATGCGGCACCGACCGCTCGATACTGTCGATGCGCCCGGACAGCGACCCGGCCGCAAGGTGCACAATGCGCCGCCTAGCCGACACCACCGAAATACCAGAACGCCGCGCGCCATTTGCCGGCTGACCGTGCTTGCCGCCGTTGCCCCCAAGGGCAGGCGTAATCGGCCGCCTCGTCGCTGAGCGGCGGCAAGTCACGGATTCTTTGAGGCCCCGATGGCCGATGGAACCTCACCGCCCAAGTGGTGCGGTCTTGCCCCTCGACGATGGCAGGCAGAAGCGTTGCCGTTGGCGCTCAATGCCATCCGCGCCAAAGAGCGCGGCGTGGTGTCGGCGATCATGGGGGCGGGCAAGAGCCGGTTGCAGGCAGAGATCGCGGCCAGCGGTCGCGGGCGAGTGCTTGTCACCGTGCCGACGATTGCCCTTGTCGAACAGATGGCCGCGACGATGGACGAGCGGTGCCCCGGCGAGGTCGGGCGCTATTACACCGGGGCCAAGCAGGCGGACAAGCGCATTACCGTCTGCTGTATGCCGTCGGTTCCGACGTTGCTCGCTGACACCCGATGGCCTGGACCGCCCGCGCTTTGGATCTGCGATGAGGCTCACCGCAGCGAAAGCAGGACGATTCTGGACGCATACGGGCCAATGTCTCCGGGCGCGGCAATCGCGTTCACCGCGACACCATACCGCGCAGAAGACACAGAAGAGCTGTCGTTGTGGTCGCGCGAGGTCTACACCTACGGGGTTGCGGACGCTATGCGCGATGGTGTCGTTGTTCCGTTTCGGCAGATCCCGTGGGTTGGCGCCGACGGTGTGCCGATAACAGAGGCGGCGATCGCGTTGGTGCGCGGGGTTCTTGGTGCCGGTCCTGGGCTTGTCAACGCGACTGACATTGCAGACGCCGAAGCGTGCGCAACCGCTTTCTGCGCAGCTGGTATTCGCGCCGCAGCCGTTCACAGCCGTATCGGCCACGACGACGTACAGGCGCGGATCGCGGGGCTCCGCGCGGGCGACTTGGACTGTCTCGTTCACGTCAACATGCTCAGCGAGGGTGTAGACCTGCCCTGGTTGCGCTGGCTGTGTATGCGTCGCCCAACCAAGTCGCGGGTCCGCTTCTGCCAGGAGGTCGGGCGCGTGCTGCGCAGTTGCCCCGGCAAGACCGAGGCGCTATTACTCGATCCGATGGACCTGCTTGGCCGGTTTTCGCTGTCCTACGAGGCGATCTTGCAGGGCATGGCGGCCGAGAAGGGAGCGCAGCCGTTTGAGGCTGAGCGCGAGGCGGCAGAGAGGGCATCCCCCACCGGCACCGCAAACGCAGTTCCTGCAAGCCAGATGGACGCATGGCGGCGCTATCTTCGCGCGCTGTACTTCGCCGCCCTTGGCGCGGGCATGGTCGAGTTCCGCACGAAGGGCAGCGGTTGGCGACGCAACATGCCGACGCCGAAGCAACTGGACAACGTCCGGCACGCGCTTGCCGGTTTGCTGCGGGATTCGCGCGTCCCCGTCGAGCATCGCCGCCTGCTGACCTTGATCGGCCAGAACGCCAGTGCCATGTTGCGCGGAGACGTTAGCGACCTGATGAGCGTGGGCTTTGCGCTGCGTGACGCCCGCAGAGCTGGCCGCGACGGCTGGGCGCTGCTTTGCGCGGCAACGATTGAGGAGGACAAGTGAACTACGTTGCAGCATCCATGCAGACCGAGCACCCACGCATCCAATGGCCCCGGCACAGGCCGCCAAAAAAACCTGGAGACGCCCCAGGTGATGGCCCCGACCCGCGGTGCATCGAGAATACTGCGGCGCTGCTCGACGCCTACGGGATCCGGTGTCGCTGGAACTTGATGCGGCACGCCCTGGAGATCGACTTTCCCAACAGCACGCTTGCCGCCGAGCGCGCACAGAACGCCAGCTTGTCGCGCGTGATCGAGCTTGCCGTGCGGTGCGGGCTTGGTAAGGAGAACTTGCTTGATCATCTCACGGTTTTGACGCGCGAGTATCACCCGGTGGCGGACTGGATCGGCTCGCGTCCTTGGGACGGCACCGACCGTATCGGCGCGCTGATGGACACCATTGGGCTTGCGCCTGGATCTGACGCGACGCTGACCTACATCTTGATCAAGAAGTGGCTGCTCTCGTGCTGTCGCGCAGTCCTGCCGCCGGTCCCGGGGGCGCGCAAGTTCACACCCCAAGGCGTGCTGACGTTTCAGGGGCCACAGGGTATCGGCAAGACGGAATGGCTGAAGCACCTTGCGCCGCCTGACACGGACTGGATCTCGACTGGGCGGGTCATCGACCCCCACACCCGCGACAGCGTCCAACAGGCCACAAGCTTCTGGATCGTCGAACTGGGCGAACTTGACGCGACCTATCGCAAGGCCGACATCGCCGCGCTCAAGGCATTTGTCACCCAGGACACCGACACCTATCGCGCCGCATACGCCCGCCGGGAAGAGAACACGCCGCGGCGCACAGTGCTGGCTGCGAGCGTCAACCCGCGGTACTTCTTGGTGGATGACACCGGCAACCGCCGCTGGTGGACGGTGTCGTGTGCGTCGCTGCGATGGGACCACGGGATCGACATGCAACAAATGTGGGCGCAGGTCATGGTGGAGGCCAAGCGCGCCGACGCGCAATGGTGGTTGACCCCCGACGAAAACCGCGCCCTTAGCGACACCAACGCGGGCCATGAGGTGGGCGACCCGCTTGCAGAGGATCTTTGGGCCGCATGGGAGCCGGTGCCGGTCCAATCGGTGTCGGCGCGCATCACCTTGTCCGACATCTGGTCTGCACTGCCAGGACGCGGGAACAAGGGGCGCACTAAGGCCGAAAGCACGGCGCTTGCCAATGCCTTGCGCGCCGCCGGTGTCGAGAACGAGACCCTGACGCACGGCGTCAAGACCTACCGCGTCAAGCGCATCCTGCCCGACGCCAACACCTACCGCAAAGCCGACTCGTGGCACGACCACGTATAAAAAGGGGGACACATGCCAAGGAAGCAACCGCTATCGCTCGAACAACATCGCCAACTCGGGCTCGAACTGGAGGCCGCGCGGCTTTTGGTTATGCGCGCCTACATCCATCTCGGGAACGCATACCCGATCGCATTTCAAGGCGTGAACCTCGCCAAAAAAGCGCAGGACGCCATCTCCGACCTCAAGTGCGCACTTGACGATGCCGCCGTGGCCCAACTGCCGGACGACGCAGCGCCGACAACCATTTACTACGGCCGATCAGAGGAAGCGGAAATCGCAATCTCGGCAATCGTCAAGGCCGCCGCATGATCGCCCCACCCACACTGCCGCAAAAACGAATGGCCGCAGCCTACATCGCCGCGCTCGCTGGCGACGTCGCCGCGCCTTGCACCTGGCAGGTTTTTGACGACGCAGGCAAAGACTGGCGCAAAGCCCGCACCTGGACCGACACCCTGCGCCGGTCAGGCCATCACCTCGTGCGCGCCAACGGCACGGGCTGCGGGATCTTTGTGGCGGTCAACGAGTGCGACGGCAAGGGGCGCAAGGCGTCAAACGTGCGCAGAATCCGCAGCCTGTTTGTGGACTTCGACGGTGTGACCCCAAAACCGTCCCATTTGCCGCCGTCCATGATCATCCAGTCTGCGAACGGGCAACACTGGTACTGGCTTGTCGACGACTGCCCGGTCGGGGCCTTTGCGGACGCGCAAAAGCGACTGTCCGCGTACTACGGCAGCGACCCGGTAGTCCACGACTTGCCGCGGGTGATGCGGGTGCCCGGGTTCTGGCACTGCAAGCGCGAGCCTGTGATGGTCGAACTTGTGCAGGCCCCGGCGCATTGCTACAGCCTCGCAGCGGTCTTAGGCG
>JBFFJL010000314.1:0-4879 GCA_041555955.1 Nevskiaceae bacterium | reverse complement strand
CCGGGGCCTTTCTGCAGGCTGAACAGGTGATCAAAAATACATGCGTACGCCCAATCGAATGTCGTCGAACTGGAACTCGACGTTCGAATCCTGGCCTTCCAGATTGCTCAGGCGATAGTCGGCGAACAGGCCCAGCTGCGGATTGATCTGCATCGCACCACCGACCAGGAACTCGTAGCCCTCGATATCCTCGGCGTCGTCCTGCAGGAACAGATAGCCGGCTTCGCCGTAGACCTGAATGCCGGGTGCGATATCGCCGGCAAGGCGACCATGCACGCCGACACCGTCGGCTTCGCCATCGTTGTTGTCTCCAAGCTGGATGTTGGTGTATTCGGCGTAGATGCCCGACGTCGTCGGCATGAACCAGCCTGCACCCAGGCGATACTGATCCGCATCCAGATCGAAATCGTCGTAGCGCACGGTCTGATATTCACCGACGAAACCCAGCGTGTCAGCGAAGCGGAACAATCCCTTGACGCCAAAGCCATCGCCACTGTCATCGACCGATCCGATCGGCGTATCGATCGACAGATCCGACGAGGGAATGTAGTACGCGTCCAGAGTTCCGACATTGGATTGGGCAAAGGCCAGCGTCGGCATGGCGACCGCAGTGGCCAGCATCGTCATGGTCAGCAGTGCACTGCTTGTCTTTTTCATTGCGTCGTTCTCCGTTGGATGCCCACTCCCGGGCAGGTGCGGATATTACGAAGCAACCGGCTGTCTTTCAGCTGAACGACGACACACGAGGCCCGCGCGGGGAGGATCAACGAAGCCGCCACAGCTCGCGGGCCGTGGACCGCGCTTAACTAAGTCGCATCGTCCGCAAGCCACCGCGACAACAGCGCGTACATCAAGCGGTTGCCCTTCGCAAAGCGATCGATATCAGACATCGCGCGATCCGGAGCATCGACGTACAGGCTCGGTATCGGGCGTTCAACCGCGTACATTCGTCGCGCGTCGGCCGCGGTCACTTCCAGGTGAAACTGCAGGCCGATCACGCGTGCTCCCAGACTGAAAGCCTGGTGGGCACAGGCTTCGCTGTGCATCAGATGCTGCGCGCCGTCGGGAATCGCAAACGTATCACCGTGCCAGTGAAACGCATTGAAGCATTCGGGAAAATCGGCAAACAGCGGATGCGCCTGTCCGTGAGGCGTCAGTGAGACGTCGAACCAGCCGATTTCGGTTTCGGCATTGCGCGTGACCGCGGCACCGAGCGCAGCAGCCATCAATTGTGCACCCAGACAGATACCGAGCACCGGCTTGCCCTGCTCGATCGCAGCCGCGATGACGGACTTTTCTGTCTGCAGCCATGGATGCACATCGATCTCGTCGACGTTCATCGGTCCGCCCATGACAATCAGGGCATCAAACACCGTTGGCGCCGGCGGTGTCTCCCCGGAACAACTCCGGGTCACCGACACCTCGTGCCCGTGCGCGGCCAACCATGGCGCGATGCAGCCCAGATCCTCGAACGGCACGTGTTGAAACCAGTGAATGCGCACGACTGTGTATTCCCGAATCAGCGCAACAAAGAATGAAGGGGAATGTGTGCTCAGCGCGCGCGCGGCTTGAACGTCAGCGCGGCGGAGTTGATGCAATAGCGCAGACCGCTGGGCTTGGGTCCATCCGGAAACACGTGGCCCAGATGCGCATCGCATCGGGCGCAGACCACCTCGACCCTGCGCATGCCATGGCTGCTGTCCTCACGCGATTCCACTGCGCTGTTCGCTGCCGGGTCGAAGAAACTCGGCCAGCCGGTACCGGACTCGAACTTGGCTGCCGAGTCGAACAGCGGCAGATCGCAACAGACGCAATGAAACACGCCGTCGCGATGGTCGTCCCACAATGCGCCAGTGAACGCGCATTCGGTGCCCCCGTGTCGCGTCACCTGATATTGCTCAGGCGTCAGCACGGCGCGCCACTCGGCATCGGTCCTGATGATCTTGTCCATGGTCGGGCTTCCTGCGCTATCGGTGGGTCACTTCGACTATCTTACGCACACTCCAATTCGCATACGCCGTACACCGGGGGATGTCTCGATGATTCCAGTGCTCAGTGTTGGCGCAGCCTTGTCTGCGCTGGCTGCCATCGCCGTTGCCGAACGCGATCCGCGTCCGCCGATTTTCATGCTGCTGAAACCGCTGACCACGGTCCTGATCATCGGGATCGCCCTGCAGGCACCGGACAGCACCTATCGCAGCTGGATCATCGCAGGCCTGGTGTTGTCGCTGTGCGGCGACGTGAGCTTGATGTTCGAGGGCACCGCGGCCTTCATCGGCGGTCTGTCGAGCTTCCTGGTCGCGCACGCACTGTTCATGTGGGCCTTCATTGCGGATCTTCCAAGCCTGCCAGTCCCCGTGTGGACGGCGGCATTCGCGGTTTACGGTGCAGCCTTCGCTTTCGTTCTGATGCCGCGCGCCGGAGCGCTGAAGCTTCCGGTGCTGGTCTATGGCCTGGCGCTGATCGGCATGGCCGTCACCGCATCGACGCGCTACGTGGCGCTCGGCACATCGGCCAGCCTGCTCGCGGTCATCGGCGCCGGCCTGTTCCTGATTTCCGATTCGGCGCTGGGCGTGCGCAAGTTCATCGGCGGTTACCGCGGCGCGCAGGCCTTGATCCTGTCGACCTACTGGACAGCAATCGGCCTGATCGCCGCCTCGTGTCTGGTTCCGGCAGCCTGACCGGGTACCGGGGCGCTCAGTAAAGCTGGAGCAGGGCGTCGATGTCGCTGCGAATCGCGGCCAGCGTACTGGCCATCGGCACCGCCTTGCGCGGCGAGCCATTGGCCAGCGCGGCAAAGGCGATCCAGCCGCCATCGCGCTTGCGCAGATAGCCCGCGGTGCCGAATACCGAGTGCGGTTCGCTGAGCGTGCCGGTCTTCAACGCCACCCGGTCCTTCCAGGCTTCGCTGCCCGCGCGGATCAATTTGTGCGGGGCTTCACCCGGCACCACCAAGCCCGCATAGAACGCCGGAAATTTGCGGCTGTCGTGATACTGATAGCGCAGTACCGCCACCAGATCTTTGGCCGACAGCCGGTTCTCCGGCGTCAGACCACTGCCGCTGAGCAGCACTGGAGGCGCGTCACCGCCATAGCCGGCGTCGGCGCGCGCGCGCATCACCAGATCGACCAGCAGCCGCGAGGCATTGACCAGAGAGGTCACCGGCTCGGGCGTGCGCTCCGCCGCCATCGCCACGGTCAATACATCGGAGATGTAATTGTTGGAATAGCGCAGCAGCCGTCCGATCTGTTCACGCAGCGGCAGGCTGTCGGTGCTGCCGAGTGTGTAGGCAGTCGCCGGCATGGCGTCGTAGCTGACGCTGACCGCGCCCTCCACTTTGACCCCGAGTTCGTCCAGCACCTGGCGCAGCAGCAGTCCGGCGCCCAGTGCGGGATCGGACATCGAGCGATAGAAACGGCGCTCCGAACCCAAGGGCAGATCGCCACCCATGGCCAGGGATTCGCTGCCGCCGAGGGTCACCCGGTCGAGCCACATGCCCTTGCTGCGGCCCTTGCCGCGCGCCTCAATTGAACCGTCCAGCGGGATCGGCACATCAACCGCCGCGCAGCTGCGTACCTGTGCCGGTGCGTCCGCCTTGATCGGCAACACGTCGACACACCAGGTGCCGTAGTCGACGCCGAACGCGGCCAGCGGCGCGTCGTAGGCGGTGTGGCTGCGCGCCAGTGCATCGCAGCGATCCTTGGTCTCGCAGTTCAGCGGCCCGAAGGCACTGGCGTTGACCACCAGTCCGCCGTTGATCTGGCGCACGCCGGCCTGCTTGATCTGCGCCGCCAGATACCACAGCGACTGGTGATCGAAGGTTGCATCCCCCTCGCTGTAAACCACCAGATCACCGTACAGCTGGCCATGCTCGATCGGCCCGGTCCCCATCGCGCGCGTGGCGAAGGTCTTGTCCACATCCCAGGTGCCGAGGGCGGCCGAAGCCAGCACGATCTTGGTCAGCGAGGCCGGCGTCAGCCGCTGATCCGGATTCAGCGCCTGCAGCGTCTTGCCGCTGTCCAGATCAACCGCAATCGCCGTGACCTCGGCGCCACGCTGATCATGCAACGCCTGCAGATGTGTCCAATCGGCCGACGCGGCCGTGCAAACCCACAGCGCCGACACAGCGACCCACTGCGTCAGGCGACTGTGCTTCTGGTTATCAAAACGGAATCGACTCATAAAGAATTTCTACACCGCCCGGTAGTAAATCGCCATCGGCAAGACCTACTCAGCCCAGACTCGCGATCCATATCGCAGCGAGCTGTTCGACACCGTGGCGATCGTCGTCGTCAAAGCGACCTGCCTGCGGACTGTCGAGATCCAGCACCCCGATCAGCTGATGGTCGCGCACCAGTGGCACCACCAGCTCGGCATTCGATGCCGGGTCGCAGGCGATATGGCCGTCAAAATCGTGCACGTTGCTGACCACCTGGGTTTCGCGCGTGGCCGCGGCCGCACCGCAGACGCCCTGGTTGAGACCGATACGAATACACGCCGGCTTGCCCTGAAACGGCCCCAGCACCAGCTCATGGCCGTCATAGAAATAGAACCCGGCCCAATTGATCGCCGGCAGGCTGTGCCAGATCAGCGCGGCCAGATTGGCGGCATTGGCGATACGGTCGTGCTCTCCCTTGAACAGGGCCTCGGCCTGCAGCGCCAGCTCGGCATACGCCTGGGTCTTGTTGGCGGCAGAAACGGCTTGGAGTTCGAACACGGTCGGCGCCCTCAGAAGGTATCCGCAGCCAGTATAAATCCGGCCCCTGTGAGCGTGCGTGTGATTTAAGAGCGACTATAAGTGTTAAGTCTGTCATAAAAAAACGAGCTCGCGACGAAATTAGCCGAATTTGAGGAATGTTCCGGTGTTTCGCCGGTCAAT
>JBFFJL010000313.1:0-4899 GCA_041555955.1 Nevskiaceae bacterium | reverse complement strand
GTGACAGGTTGACCGAGCAGAACGGCCGCTCCGGCAGCGGCAGCTGATTCATGCGGTGCAATGCCGCTGCGGCGGTGTCGATGATCCAATGGCCTATTTCGACGATCAGGTCGGAATCTTCAGCAACGTCAACGAACTCGGATGGCGGAATCAGCCGCCCGTCGCTGCCGCGCCAGCGGATCAGACTTTCGAAACCGGCAATCCGTCCGCTGTTGATCTCGACGATCGGCTGGTAATGCAGCTCCAGTGCGTGGTCGCGCAGCGCGTCACGCAGATTGTGCTCCGTGCGCAGTCGGCGTACCGCCAGATCGCGGTCGTTGTGTTCGAGTTCGGGTGGCGGCGTCTCGCTGCGGGATGCGCCGCCGCCATCAAGCTGGCGCAAGGAGTCACGACTGCGTGCCAAGGTCACCCGCAGCAGGTGGCGCAGCACCGGCGGCGCCCGACGCATCTGATCACTGAGTAGTTCATGCGTGATCACCAACAGCTCGGTCGGTGAATCAGCGCGCGCGCCAGCTGTGCGCGTATGGTCGCCGGCCAGTGCCATTTCGCCGAACAGGTCGTCGCGCCCGAGACGGGCAATCGACGTTTCGATACCGTCGCGCTGCTGAAAGATCTCAATGGCGCCGGATTCGATCAGATAGGCTTCCTGGCCACTATCTCCGGTGCGAAATAGCACTTCACCGGCACTGAGACGACGACGATTCAACCCGGCGGTCATGCGCATCCCTCAATCGATGAGCTTCGGTCAACAGCGTGGCTTGTCAGCTCAGCCAATGCGCGCGGGATTGTGGTCACGCAATTCTTTACGCCCAAGCGCGCTGGTGCCGAGTGTAGCGCGGCTGAAACGCGGCGGGCGAGATCAATCCAGGAGAGGAGGAACCATCGATGGCGGAGATCGCAATCGAGCTGAAGCGGAAATTTCAGGTCGGCGTGCCCACCGAGCATGCATTCGAGCTGTTGGCCGATGTGCCGCGGTCGGTCGGGCATTTCCCCAAGCTGCAGCAGCTGGTCGAGCTGGGCGACAACGCCTATCGCTGGGAAATGGAGCCCATGGGCACCGCGGGCATCTCGCATCAGGTGGTATACGCCTGCCGCTACCAGCCCGACGCTCAGCAGTGCAGTGTGGTCTGGACGCCAGTTCCCAAGATCGGAAATGGCCGCATCCAGGGGCAGTGGACGTTGACGCCGATTGCGGCGGGCACCGCCATTGCGTTTCACACGCATGGCGCACTGGACGTTCCGGTTCCGCGTCTGTTGCGCTCAGTGGCCGAACCGTTCGTCACGGCCGAGTTCACCCGCAGCGTCGACACCTACATCAGCCGCCTGTGCGAAACCTTGGGCGGACGCACCGGGTGAGTGCGGTGCCCGGACCTTCACGTCAGCGAGAATTGAAGCCATGACCGATTCACTGCAAAAGCGGTTCCAGGCCGCGGTTGAGAAAGTCCGTACGGCGCCGGCAGACGGGGCATTCAAACCGGATACCGACTACAAGCTGAGGATGTACGCGCTGTTTCGCCAGGCGACGGACGGTGATGCCAGTGGCAAGCGGCCCGGCATGCTGGATGTCGTCGGGCGCTTCAAGTACGACGCCTGGGCCAAGCTCAAAGGTATCTCATCGGACGACGCGATGCGGCGGTATATCGCGGAAGTTGAGTCGGTCGAACAGCGCTACGGCTGAGGTTTCTGGCCGGACTTTTTACTGACGTCGATTGGTGTGCGCATGCAGACCGGGGACCGCTATAGGCGCAAGTAAGAGCGGCAGAGCCTGTTCTCGTGTTTCCGAAATGTCATGCCGGTGATGGCGGTCTCCTGAGCTTTCCGCATCAAGGATTGCGTGCCGGCCTTGGTCCCGGCTCGCGGTATGCTGTCAGTCACTGGGCCGGAGTCTCGGGTCGCAGGATGCAGGGGAGTGACAATGCGGATTCATCGTAGGCCGGAGACTCGCTGTGCGTCGCTGGTGCTGATCACGGTACTGTGGGCCGGTAGCTTCTGCACCGCCGCGCAGGGCGCCGAGGGGATGTGGACCCTGGACGATCTGCCGATCGCCCAACTCAAAGCGAAGTACGGATTCGAGCCGGATGCGACGTGGGCCGGCCGCGTGATGCAGTCCTCGGTGCGGCTGGCTGACGGATGCTCCGGCTCCTTCGTGTCTGCAGACGGGCTGGTGCTGACCAGTGCCCGTTGCGTGCTCGACTGTGCCCAGACGCTGGTCAGTGCCGGGCCGGATGTCGTCAATGACGGCTTTGTTGCGCACAAGCGGGGTGAGGAACTGGCCTGCCCGTCGGAAGCGATCGATCGGCTTGAGGTCATGACCGATGTGACCGCGCGCATCAACGAGGTTACCGATGGCTTGGTGGGGCAGGCGTATGCCACAGCACGCAATGCCCGCATCGCGGACCTTGAATCGGCATGCGTCGGGACTCAGGCGGCCACCGTCCGCTGCGAGGTGGTCGAGTTATACGACGGTGGGCGTTATGCCCTGTATCGCTATCACCGTTTCCAGGACGTGCGCCTGGTATTTTCTCCAGAGTATCGGGCCGGCTTCTTTGGCGGCGATCCGGACAACTTCAACTTTCCGCGCTACACCTTCGGTGTCGGGCTGCTGCGCGTCTACGAAGACGGCAAGCCGGCGCAGACTGCCCAGCACTTCAGGCTCAATCCGGCCGGTGCGCAGCTTGGCGAATTGACGCTGGTGACCGGGCATCCCGGCGACGTCGAGCGTCAGCTGACGGTGGACCAGCTGCTGCGTCTGCGTGATATCGATCTGGTCGAGTATCTGGCGTATTACTCCGAGCGACGTGCACTGCTGTGGCAGTACAGCCGCGGCAGTGAGGCGGCCGCGCGGCAGGCGCAGGCCGACCTGGCATTTACCGAAAATAACCTGAAGGTGTTTCGCGGCGAGCTGGACGCCTTGCTCGACCCGGCGCTGCTGAAACAGAAGCGCGCGCAGGAAGCCGCGTTGCGTGCGGCCTACAAAGGCACGGCGGACAACGACCCGTGGATCGCGATTGCGCGTGCGCAGCAGCATTATCGCGAGATCGAAGCGCGGTACCGACTGTTGGAGGGGCGGCGCGGTTTGTACTCCCGCTACTTCACGGTCGCGCGCCATCTGGTCCGCGCGGCCGAGGAGCGTGCCAAGCCGAGCGCGGATCGATTGTCTGAATACCAGGATGCGTCGCTGCCGCGGTTGCAACAGACCCTGTTCAGTGCAGCGCCGATCGATCCGGAATACGAAAAAACCAAGCTGGCGTGGTCACTCAGCACCTTGCGTGCGCAGCTGGGTGCGGACGATCCGCTAGTCAAGCTGATCCTCGCGCGCGAGTCCCCCGAGGCGGTGTCGGAACATCTGATCGACGGTACGCGGCTGGGTGATGTGGTCGAGCGTCAGCGTCTCTGGTCCGGAGGCGTTGAAGCAATCGCCACGTCAAAGGATCCGTTCATCCAGCTGGCGCGTGCGGTTGACACGATCTCGCGTGATCTGCGCTCACGCTATGAGTCTGAGGTGGAGGCGGTCGAAATTCACAACACGGCCACCATCGCCCAGCTGCGTTTCGCGCAACTTGGAACCTCGGCGTATCCGGAGGCAACGTCTACGCTACGCCTGTCCTACGGCGAGGTGCTGGGCTGGGTCGAGAAAGGTCGTGAAGTCTCGCCGTTCACGATCCTTCGCGGCGCATTCGAGCGCGCGACCGGATTTGATCCATTCCGTCTGCCGGATCGTTGGCAAGCGGCCAAGGCCAAGCTGGATATGAATGCCCGGTTCAATTTCGTCACCACCAACGACATCACTGGCGGCAACTCGGGTAGTCCGGTAATCAACCGCGATGCCGAAATCGTGGGGCTGGCTTTCGACGGCAATATCCATTCGCTTAGCGGAAGCTTTTGGTTCGACGAAGCGCGCAATCGTGCCGTCGCCGTGCACAGTGCGTCCATTGCCGAAGTACTGAAGACGGTCTACCACGCGGATGATCTGGTTCAGGAGATGATGTCTGACTGACGCTCGCGCGCTGCAACCTGTTGGGTGAAGGCGCCGTCGCTGGCTTACCGATGCGCGTCGAATCAGTCGTAGCGGCGGAATACCGACAAGAGATTGCCGATCGCTGATCCGCTATCACCGATCAGGCCCTTTTCGGTAATCAGCAGATCGTCCGGCGAGAACAGGGGCGCGCGTCCCACGCGCACCTGCGACGGAAAACTAAAGCTGCCGAGGTCGGTGCTGGCAACCACCGACCCGCGGAAATCGATCAATGCGATCTGACCGGTCAGATACCAGCTGCTGAGGAGGTAACCGTCCAGCAGGCTGAAATCGTCGGGGATGCTGAGAAAGCTCGCCAGTTGGGTTGAGGCGCCCGCGGTGTTGTCGGCGTTGATCGCAACCGTGCGAATCTCTCCAAGTCCGCCCAGGCCGGTATTGCTGACGTACAGCGTGCGCCCACTGCGTTGCAGTCCGTTGGGGCCGAGCAGACCGGAGCTGAACCAGTCGGTCTGCTCACGGACTGAAAACGGATCGCCGGGGTCCAGTTGCAGGCGCACGATCTTCGGATCAGGCGGGGCGTTGGTCGCGACCGGGCCGTTGACCAGATACAGATCGTTGTCCGTTCCGGCCACCAGTCCGTTGGGCGCGGCCAGACCCAGCGCATGAATCGGCTGCAGAGTGGGAGACGCCGTCAGGCGTGACGCGTACAAGCGCCCGTCGAAACAATTGGCGTAGAGCACGTCGCCAATGATGGCCAGGCCGGTGAAATTGCAGCTGCCCTCGTACAGCGCGTACGCGCTCAGCGCGCCGTTGTCTCGGGTGATCTCGTAGACGTTGAGGCCGCCGGAAACGAACAGCCGGCCGTCATCACTGAACAGGATATTTTCGGCATCCGGAATCGTCAGTTGTTCGACCACGCTGCC
>JBFFJL010000312.1:0-4917 GCA_041555955.1 Nevskiaceae bacterium | reverse complement strand
TGTCATGGTCCGGGAGGCAACAGCAGCAACCCGGCATGGCCGAAGCTGGCGGGGCAGGGCTCGAGCTTTCTCTATGCGCAGTTGCAGCAGTTCAAATCCGGCGCGCGCGTCAACGCGCTGATGGCCGGGCAGGTTGCCGCGCTGAGCGACGCCGACATGCGCAATCTGGCCGCGTATTTCGCCGCACAGCCGGCGAGCCCGGGTGTTGCCAGCGAATCGGCGGTGGCGCTTGCGCAGCCGCTGTATCGTGGGGGCGACGCCGCACGTGGCGTGCCTGCCTGCGCGGCTTGCCATACACCCACCGGCACCGGCGTCGAAGCGGCAGCCTACCCGCGCATCGGTGGACAGCACGCCGACTATGTCGCCGCGCGCCTGAAAGCCTACCGTGACGCCGCAGCGACCGATCTCCCGGACGGGAACTTCAAGATCATGGCCGCTGTCGCAGCCAAGCTGACCGACGATGACATTGCCGCGTTGGCGTCGTACGTCAACGGTCTGCAATAACATCCTAAGGAACCAACATGCACCCGATCTTCCGCGGCTTGGCCGTCGCTGCCCTGTCAATGATGGCGCTCGCCTGCTCTGCTGGCGACGCGCCTGCGCAGTTCTCCGAGGGCAAGCAGTACAAGCAAGTGCGGGATGTGCAGAAACCGGTTGATCCCAAGCGCGTCAGCGTCGAGGAGTTCTTCTGGTTCGGGTGCCCGCATTGCTATGCCTTCGATCCGACCCTCTCGGCGTGGGCCAAGACGGTGCCGGGTGACGTCGACTTCGTGCGCGTGCCGGCGACGCTGGGCCGCCCGGTCGGGGTGGTCCATGCCAAGGCGTTCTATGCGGCCGAAGCGCTGAACGTGGCCGAAGAAATGCACATGCCGTTGTTCAAGGCGCTGCAGGAAGGTCACAGCATGCTGCAGACCGAGGCGCAGATCGGCCAGCTGTTCAATCAGGTGACCGGTGTGCTGCCGGACGTGTTCAGCAGCACCTTCAACAGCTTCGCGGTCGACTCTCGTCAGCGCAAGGCTGAGCAGCTGGCGCGGGAATACGGCATCACCGGCGTGCCGACGGTGATCGTCGGGGGCAAGTACATGACCAGTCCGGCGATGGCCAGTGGCTTCCCTGAGGCGACCCGGGTGATCGATTTTCTGATTGAGAAAGTCCGGCAAGAACGTGCGGGCAAATAAGCTATTCCCCACCCAATTTTTGGCCCGGCTGATCGCCGGGCTTTTTATTGGCGCCGTATCGCTGCCGGCATCCGCGGTGTCGTTGGTGTCACTGGAGCAGATGTGCGCCCTGATTGGTGGGCGCCTGCAGAGCGTTGAGGTTCAGCAGTGCCTCCAGGCGGGTTTGCACGTAGGCGACGGGGCCAGCGTCCACGGACTGCCGCTGCTGTATCGAGACTACCCGCCGACGTCACATCGTGCATTTCCGCGGCGGATCCTGCTGATCGGCGGGATTCATGGCGACGAACTGACGGCAGTCAGCGTGGTGTTTCGCTGGATGCGCCAGATTGAAACGGAGCGCTTTCAGCCGTTTCAGTGGCGGGTGTTGCCCGCGACCAACCCCGACGGTCTGTTGCGTCAGCCGTCAACGCGGGTCAACGCCAATGGCGTTGATCTGAATCGCAACTTTCCCTCGGTCGACTGGCAGGCGGATGCGCTCGATTACTGGCAACGCCGAACCGGTCGGGATGCGCGACGCTACCCCGGACCGGCAGCGCTGTCAGAACCGGAAACCCGCTGGCTGGTGGCCCAGATCGAGGAATTTTCGCCGGACGCGATCGTGTCGATCCATGCGCCTTACGGCGTACTCGATTTCGATGGTCCGGACGAGCCGCCAGAGCAGTTTGGCTACCTGCGACTGCATCAGTTGGGCACCTATCCGGGGTCGCTTGGGAATTACGCCGGGGTCAATCGCGGCGTACCGGTCATTACCCTGGAGTTGCCGCACGCCGGGATCATGCCGAGCGAGCGGCAGTCGCGAAAAATCTGGACCGACATGCTGACCTGGCTGGAAAAGCGGCTGCCGGAACAGGCGCCGCCGCAGACCGACAGGCTGGAGAACCTGCCGTGGGAATCGCAGCCCTGGCGGTGAGGCCTGGGCGTTGGGATCAGCGGTTGTCTTCGCGCACGATCTTGAACGCGCCGGTGGCAGTCTGCGTCCAGTATTGCTGCTTGCGCGTGGTGACCGAATAGTTGTTCGAGTGATAGTCCATCGTGAACTCGGCCAGCAGCAGTGGCTTGTCGGCGCCGGGATAGCGGAACAGGCTAAGGTCGCGCAGCGTGATGTCGATGAATTTCTTGCTGGCATTGACCCGGCGCTTATGTGCGGCGAAGCGCGCGCGTGACATGTCGTCGGTGCTGAAGCTGTCGTCGTAATAAGACAGATAGCCTTCGGTGTCCTTCGCCGACCACCTGGCGCGCCAGTCCTCGACCGCGCTGGCAAACTCGTCGCGCAGCGCCGTGACGGCAGCCCCGGGAACCCATTCGACCTCGTCGCTGAGGATCACCGGAGTCTGGCCGAAACGCACAAACGGCCGCAACGCTTGAAGATCGTCGTTGGCCATGGTGACGCAGCCTTCGCTCGACAGCGGGGGGCGGCTATAGGTGGTGCGGGGCACGCCGTGTAACCAGATGCCCGAGCCGGTGCGGCGCAATGCGCGGTCCCAGACATTCGGGTAATCCAGCGGCAACGCGCCAGAGCCATACAGCTCAGGCAGCTCCGAATCAGGAATCCAGCGCGTCACGTGGTACAGGCCGACCGGCGTACGCATGTCCCCCGCCACCTGCTTGCGCGCGCCGTTTTTTCCCATCGCGGCGTAGCTGTGCTGCACCAGAGACAGCTTGCCGTCCTCGTTCTTGAGGACGTATAGGCGCGCACGTGGCAGGTCGACCAGCACCAGATTCCGGTAACTGTCCGCGAGTTGCAGGACCGTGTTCGGTACCGCCCCGGCAGGCGGTACGGCTTTTTCGCTGGCCAGTCGGACCTTGGCCTCATCCGCCAGATCGCGCAGGCGAGCGGCGCTGTCCGGAGTGGACTCGGGTAGCACGGCATTGCCGGAACCGGATACGGCAGCCAGCAGTTCCCCGTAGACCAGCTGCGCCAGATGAAATTCCGGTGCGTTGGTGGTCAGGTTGCGCAGGGTCGACAGCGCATCGGCCGATTGCCCGGCGCGCAGCTGCTCGACGGCGGCGTTGAACTGGTCTTCCGGACTCGACTGCTGTGCTGCCGCGAGGCTTGCAATGCCGGCGGCGACAACCGCGAGGCGGAAGCGAATGGCTAGACCCATCGTCGACTACGACCCCGAGGCATCAATTGAGACATGCTGCGGGGTCATCGGCACCCGCATCAGCGCGAGTACTCGCGCAGAATGGTCCAGCTGCTACCGTTGCGCTTGAGGTCAAGCACTTTAACGACGCTGTCCTTGAAATTGTCCGACGTGTAGTTCTGGCGGAAGCTGACGCTGGCACGATTGTCTGCGCTGGCGCTGAAGTTGGCTTCAGCCACTTTCACGCTGATTTTCTTGGGAGCCGAGATGCGTGCACGCCGCTGGGTTTCCCAGACGCTGCGCGACAGGCCGCCTTCCGGGGTGAAGTCGGCGTCATACGCTGCAAAGTAGGCGTTCAGATCCTGCGACGACCAAGCGGCCGCCCAGGCGTCGATGGCCGACTGCAGTGCCGCCTGGTCGGCTTCGCTGAGTGCCGGCGCCGCGGGGCTGGCCTCTTCGACCGCCGCAGCCGTCGGCGTCTCAACTACGGGTTCCACGGCTGCCGGCACCGGCGTTTCGGCGACGGCCACGGCAGGCGCGGGCATCACGGCTTCGATTTCTGGCGTCGGCTGCGGTGCGGCACTCGGTGCCACCGCCACTTCGGCGGGCACCGCGGGCGCCGCCGGGACGGCGACCGCAGTCGAATCCAGATCGTTGATCAGCGCCAGCTTGCGGCGCAGACCCTGGTTTGCGGTATCCAGCTGCAGGGCGCGGTTATACGCGGCGCCAGCCAGCGCGGCGTAGATGTCGCCGAGATTTTCGTGCGCAGTGGCGTAGGTTGGATGGGTCGCCAGCGCGGCTTCCAGTGCGTCGCGTGCTTTTTCGTAGTCGCCCTGTGCGGCGTACAGCACCGCGAGGTTGTTGAATGGTTCCGGCAGCTGCGGATAGTCGCGGGTCAGGTCGGCGAACACCTGGATCGCTTCCTTGTTGCGATTCAGGCGTGCCAGGGCCAGACCGCGCGTGAAGCGCGCTTCGGCGTCCTGCGGATTCTTCTTGACGTGCGAGTCCAGCAGCTTGAGGGCATCCTCAGCCTTGCCCTGCGACATCAAGGTCTGTGCTTTGGCGAGCGTATTGTCGTCGGCGGCAAACGCTGCCGGAGCAAGGGCGAGAGTGGCGGCAACAGCGACGGCACGGTAGAACGGATACATGCGCAAAAATCCCCTGAGCTTGACGGTGCGCACTATACCAGCCCGGTTCGCCGCCTGATTGATCAGCCCGACGACGGGCGGCGCTTGGGGGTGCGTGCGTAGACCGGCGGGTGTCCCGGAGGCAGGCCCTTGAAGCGCTTGTGAACCCAGAAATACTGCGCTGGCGCGAGCTGCACGCCCTGTTCGATCACTCGGTTGATGCGGGTGGCATCGGTGACCTCGTCATCGCCGGGGAAATTCGTCAGTGCCGGCAGAAACTCGATGCAGTAGCGCCCGTTCACGCGCCGCGGGAAGTACGGAACGACCTTGGCACGGCCCATCTGAGCCAATCGGGCGGTGGCAGTGATCGTGCGCACCGGCGTGCCGAAGAACGGCGCATATACGCTCATGCGCATATCCAGGGTCTGGTCCGGGGCGTACCAGATGGCATGTCCGTTACGCAGGCTTTTGACCAGGCGGCGCAAATCGTCGCGCGGCAGTGCCGGAAGACCGGAGCGGCCCTCGCGC
>JBFFJL010000311.1:0-4921 GCA_041555955.1 Nevskiaceae bacterium | reverse complement strand
GCCTGCTGCGGCAGATGCTGGATCCGACTCGGGACGTCAGCGAGGTGTCACTGTCGCGGCTGGCCATCACACGACTTCAGCTGGCGCAGATCATGATGGGGCGCAGCGAGTACGCGGACGCCGAGGCGCTGCTGCTGCAGGCTGAGCGCGACCTGTCGACCACCGGCGCGGTCTACATGTCGCTGACGGCCAAGGGCACCCTGGCTGACCTCTACTTCCGCCAGCGGCGCCTGGACGAGGCCTTGGCCTACAGCGCGGTGGCTCTCGAAGGCTTCGAAGGCGCGCTGGGCGAGACACACAACGTGACCAACATCATGCGTGCGAGCCGCGCAGCGATCCTGCTGGCCGCAGGCCGAAAGGCTGAGGCGACAGGCGCTTTCGACACGGCCCGCGAACACCTGCTTCCGCAGGTGGGGGAGGGCTCGCCGATCATCCAGGGCATCGACTACTATCGCGTGCTGATCCACATACAGCGAGGCGAATACACCCAAGCGCGTTCCTTGCTCGCCACGCTGGATGCCCAGAAGCTGCATGAGGCGGCGCCTGAACCCACGTGGCAGGACCGGCTTACGGCGCTGGAAGTTCTGGTCGACGCGCAGGAGTCGTCTGCCGATGCGAAGTCCGACCAGCTTAGCGTGAGCCTGGCGAAGCTGCGTGACTGCAGCTGTGATCCAGTCCTTGAGGATCTGCTGAAGTCGGCGCTGGGCGAAATCTGAACTGGTCTGGTCCGGCTGCCCGGCGGATCACCCTACGCGGCGCCCGCGAGCGCGGGTACGCAGGTTTTCCGCTCCCCGTCCATCCTTACGCCCGCCTTCTGCCGGTTTTGGCTTCAAAGCTAACCATTTGAATTAAATAAACAGAAGCGGGCGTTACCGACCCGTTACCCCACTTTTGCGCGGGCACTGACCAGACTTTCCGGTATCGGGATATCGGGGACGGCAGTGCGACCACTCGCGGAATCTGAGCAACGCAACATTGGCGGCTGGTCAGTACAGGCCCGCCGGGGCGTGCTCGCTTTTCGATGGTTGCGTCGCTACTCGCAGCAGTCCTTGGGGCTGGACTCAGGATTGGACGATGGCTTCCGCGCTTGCGCATGAAGCCCGCGAGCCCCGTGCGTGGTCGGCGGATCCGGGCGCCGTCGAATCCGGCGAAGCGGACATGAGATTCGCCACCGAGATTCACGGCCTCGCGCGGGCGTACTCGGTCCGCGAGCTGTTCGCTACGTTCGAGCGATCGATGGAGCTGCGCGGGTTCGACTGGGTCCTGTTCGTGATGCTGACCAGGCCCCGGGCGTTGCCGCCTTCGCCGCGCCAAGGTGTGCTCAACACATTCCCGCGCGAATGGGTCTCGCACTACCTGTGGCGCGGATACGACCAGATCGACCCGGTCCGAAGCGCCGCGCGGACACAGATCGCGCCGTTCACCTGGGCAAGCCTGAGAGACCGGGCCCAGCTGACGCGCGTACAGCGCCGTCTGCTCGACGAGGCACAGGCAGCGGGTCTGCACAGTGGTGTCGGTGTGCCGGTGCATGGTCCCGGCGGTGCGAGCGCAGTGATCTGTCTTGCAAGTGCCGGCGACCGACCGGAACCGACCGCGAATGCACTCGTGCGGCTGCACTGTCTGGCGACTCAGCTCTATGCGCGCTACTGGCATCTGAACCAGCCGGCGGTCATGAATAGCCATCCAGCAACCCTGTCGGCGAAGGAACTCGAAGTGCTTCGCTGGCTCGCGACCGGACTTTCTCAGTCCGAGGTCGCCGAGAAGCTGCACGTCTCGACACACGGAGTCGATTTTCACGTACGCAAGATCCTTTCCAAGCTTGAGGCGAAAAACATCACAGCGGCTGTCTACTTCGCTGCGAGCCGCGGACTGATTGATCCAGGTTGAACCCTGCTTTGCAACAAATGCTACGGAATCACGTAGCTGTTTCGGGGATGCATGCGGCATAGCCTTAGATCATTCACAAGGAAGCGAATGAGTGATGTTGGGATCACTGACAGTTGGGATGACCGGGGGAATCGACATGCGTACGGGGATGAGACATTCGATGAAGAGCTTGTGGGCGTGGGTCGGCATGAGTTTGTCTGTCCTCAGCATCACCGCCTGCTCTCTTGGCAACAGCCTTCCGGTCGCGCGAATTGCGCCTGTGGCAGGAACCCATGCGCTGGGGAAGGCGGTCACGCTGGATGGGCGGGCCTCAAAAGACCCGGACGGCGACAAGCTGAACTATCAGTGGTCGATTGCCGACAAGCCGGTAGGCAGCCTCGCGACGATTGCCGGCGATACATCGGCAACAGCCACGCTGGTTGGAGACCTGCCGGGAGCCTACGAGGTTCAGCTGGTCGTCAACGATGGACGCGCCTACAGCAAGTCAACCGTCGTCGTGATTGTGTTCACAGGGGGTGTGGGCCCTACGCCTACGGCGACTCCTACGCCCACGCCGACCGTCGTGCCGACGCCAACGCCATCTGGCACGCCAACGCCAACGGTGACGCCGACACCCACACCATCCGGTACGCCGACGCCGACGCCGACGCCGACGCCGACGCCGACGCCGACGGCCAGCCCGACGCCCAGTCCGACGCCAACCGGTAATCTGCCTCCGAGCGCTGACGCCGGTCCCGATCTTTCGGTGACGTCAGGGGATTTGGTGACACTGGATGGGACTGCGTCGACGGATTCTGATGGTCAGATCGTCCAGTTCGCATGGTCGCAAACCGCAGGCCCGAGCGTGAACCTCGGTGGGGATCAGACTGCACAGGCACAGTTCACGGCTCCCGTCGTAAGTCAGTCGACCACTCTGAGTTTCCAGCTCGCCGTGACTGACGATGATGCGGCGCAAGACAGTGACAGCGCGGACGTTCTAGTCAATCCACCCCTCGTGAAGGGGCCGACGATCGTAGGCAGTGTGGCGAGGCCGGGACAGGCGCCCGCCAACCAGTTCTACGGGGTCGCTGTCGCCGGCGGTCGCGCCTTCGTCGCGGCGAATGACTACCTGCAGGTCATTGACGTATCAAACCCGACCAGCCCCACCATCATTGGCAGCAACGAACTGTCTACTGGTAGCGACAAACATGCTGTCGCGGTGGCCGGCAATCTGGCCTATGTCGGCTCGACGCTGCCGGGTCGTCTGGATATCGTCAATGTCGCCAACCCGGCCGCACCGACCGTCATCGGCAGTCTTGGTGGCGTGGGTGGTGATGGCGTGGCCGTGGTCGGCAATCTTGCTTATACCGCATTTGCGGGTTTTTCTGGCCACAACCTCTCAATCGTCGACGTTTCCGATCCGACGGCACCCGTTGAGATCGGCTTCCTGGATACACCGGGTGCAGCCTATGGCGTTGCTACTGATGGCAATCGGGTCTACCTGGCCGCCGGCGATGACGGACTCCACGTGATCGATGTCAGAAATCCGGCGACGCCAATACTGATCGCTACCGTCAACACGCCAGGCTTCGCGAATGAGGTGAAGTGGGTGGATGGATACGCTTACGTCGCCGATGGTGTTTCCGGCCTGCAGATCATCGATGTGCGCGGTGCCGCCCCACCGTTCCTGATCGTCGGGACTGCCGATACACCGAACGAAGCGCTCAGCGTGACCGTCGCAAACAACCGCGCCTATGTAGCCGATGACGTGGCAGGCATGCAGATTTTCGACGTCAGCAATCCCGCTGCGCCCATCAACATCGGCAGCACGGATACGCCGGGGCAGGCATCGGGTGTCGCATCGAGTGGCAACCATGCCTACATCGCGGATGGCACGGCCGGGTTGCAAGTTATCGACGTGTCCAATCCGACTGCGCCTGTGATGACGGGTGTGGTCGACACCGAAGAGACCGGTTGGGCAGTTGCCCGCAATGGCGACTATGTCTACGCGGCGCAGGCCGATCGACTGCGAGTGATGGACGTCTCCAATCCTTCGGCCCCGACAGTCGTGGGCCGTCTGACCACCGGAGCAAGCGGCGGTTCTGCAACTGGTATCGCACTGTCCGGCAACCGCCTCTACATGTCGCTGAATGGAGGGGGCCTGGCTGTTGTCGATGTAACGAATCCATTGGCCCCGACTTTGTCGGGCAGCATCGATCTACCGGGTGACGAGCTAGGGGTCGCTGTTTCCGGCAACTACGCATATGTGGCGTCAGGAGATCTCCACGTCGTGGACATCGGCAATCCTGCTGCGCCGGCACTGATCGGGACTGTGGACATGCCGGGCGGTACTGCAAGGGACGTTGCCGTGCTGGGAAATCGTGCCTATGTAGCGGACGGGTCCACCTTTGCACCGGACGCCGGCCTGCGGGCCGTTGATGTCACCAATCCCGCAGCGCCCGCCTTGATCGGTAGCGTCAACACCCCTGATCAACCACAGGCGGTGGCCGTCGTGGGCAACTTTGCCTATGTGTCCGATCGCGACTCCGGACTGCAGATCATCGATGTGAGCAACCCCGCATCGATGCAGATCGTCGGCTCGGCGAACACGCCTGGCACCGCGCGCGGTGTCACGGTGGTGGATGGCCGCGCATATGTCGCCGACACATTGACGGGGCTGCAAGTGATCGACGTGCGGACACCTTCAGCGCCCGTCATCGTCGCTCAACCGGCGACCGCGTTGGAGGCGATAGACGTGGCCGTGGGTGACGATTTCGCCTATGTCGCAGCGACTGCTCTGAGCAGTCACGTTGGGCGCCTGTTTATCTTCGACCTGACGACCGGTCCGCTGCCATAGCGCGGTGCCGAACCGGACCGGTGACAACAACGCGTCCTACAGGGGAACTGGCATGAGCGACAAAACGGACTCTCTGAATGCCGTGACGAGCTCTCCGTCAAAGCGGCTGCAGTTGCTGGCCACTGTTGCAGCAATCGTGTGGTCCGCTCCTACATTCAAAATCGCAATCTATGCTGCATTCGTTGGCGGAGCATCGTG
>JBFFJL010000310.1:0-4924 GCA_041555955.1 Nevskiaceae bacterium | reverse complement strand
TCAGCGTCCAGATCAGATCCGTACGTTCGAAGTCGGACTTTGTATTGTTCCTAAAACAATAATGTCCAGTGTGGACTTCGGTGTCTGAATCGTCATTGCTCGCGGAGCATGACCCCATGATGCACTCCGTTGCTGTTTGCCCGTGTGGCGAGCAAAGAGTATCCATGCGGCCGCGACAATTTGCGTCGCGATTGGTGACTTGATCTCATCTTCAGTTGACGCGGCTGCTATTGTTTTTCACGCCCAACGGGCGACGTTTTGGGTGCGACCTATTCTGTCGCTGTCGATCGTATGATGCCAACCATGACCAATCTTCCAATGATGATTGCGACAGAGCCAAGCGTTGGAGAGTTCGGACTCGCGTTGCTGGTGAGCGGGATATTCCATCTCCTGGTTTGGGCCGGCATAGGGTTGATCATGGTATTGCCCTTCATTGTGTGTCTGAGTGTGCTTCGATGGATTCTCGAGTTCCTTGGCATTGTTGATAGGAGGGACTCTGATGAGTCCTAAGTTTCCGGGTCTTCCGCCGGGCCACTACTCGAAGGTGGATGTCTTTGGTGCTCAAATTATGGGCGCGCGCAGCAATCAAGAAGACGCTTTTCGCTTCGAGCACGATGAAGCTCATGATCTCTTGGTGGCCGTGGTCGCCGATGGCCTCGGGGGTTGCCCTTATGGTGAGGTGGCGAGCGCAGTCGCAGTGGATGCTTTCGTCACGCGTTCAATCGAAGATCGGCGGCATCTGAATTGTCGGGATCTGCACGCACTGATCATCAATGCGCTTTGGCAGGCGCATGATCGAGTGCGCCTGAAGGCGGGTGAGAACATGGGCATGACGGGAATGTGCACGACGCTTGTGGGGTTCGTGGCCGATCTCAGTACAGGGTGTGCAGTGGTTGTTTCGATTGGGGACAGCCGCGTACTGGGACTTCAAGAGGATCATCTGGTTGACCTTGCAACCGGAAAGCGGGTCGAATCCTGGGAGGATGCCCCCGTGCCACTTACTCGTGTGATCGGACATGAATTATCGGGCGATATCACCTCTCGCGAGATACAGTTCGATGATTATGATCTCATCCTGCTTGCCTCCGACGGGATTGAGGGAATTACCGCAGATGAAGTGCGGATCGCGATCTCCAGAACGGGCACTGCCTCCTCTGCCGTCTGGTCCATTCTGAAGCCTATGAAAATCGACAGGGCTTATCCGCACGACAATGCGACCATTGTCGCGTTTTCACCATAAAGCTGATCAGCGCCGCGGCATATTCATATTCAATGGACGAATTTCTGGGCGGGTATATGAGCTTCACGCAATCCGGGCAGTTAGAACAGTCTGGGGCCGTCACTAATGGTTTTCGCCAGGATCTCTTCTGATTCCGTCAGCGAGATCTTTTTCTCCAGCAACTCATCTTTGTTCTTTCTGAACGATCCGACTTCTTTGTCGGTCGGACTGGCTGCATCGGCTGTCTGAGACTTAATTCTTTCCTCGAACGACGATACTCGATCGGTCAATGCTTTGATTGCGCTTCGGAGATCGGCCGCCTGCTTTTCTAAAGTCTTGAGGTGAACTTTATGCACATGTCGCATTCGAGTTTCGTGCGCTTCCACTTCAGCTGGGCTTGCTTTGATGACAGGCAAAGGATTGTGCGTTGAACTTTCTAGACTCGAAAGAAGGGACGATATCCCTGATGAACTGCGTGCCGCAGGAAAGTTCATTCTCGATTGTCCTGACGTCATGGCCAGGTAGACATCTGCAAGAAGCGTTGCGTCGATCAGAGCGCCATGAGCCTCCGAGCGGGAGGATGCGTCGACGGCATATCGCTTGCACAATGCATCCAGACTATTGTTTTGGCCTGGGTGACGTTGGCGCGCCATCGCCAGAGTGTCAATGACGTTACACAGCGTCTGTAATTTTAAGGGGTGGCCAGCACGCGCCAGTTCGATGTTCAAAAAGGAAAGATCGAATTTGGCGTTATGAATTACGAGCGTTGAGCCTCTCACGTATTCAACGAACGCTGCGGCGATGTCGGAGAACGATGGCTCATTCGCAACGTCTGCATTGCTGATTCCGTGAACAGCTCTTGCGTCTTCGTCGATCAATCGATGTGGGTTGACCCGCGTGTGGAAAATTTCCCCGGTCAGTCGGCGGGCAACTATTTCGACGCAGGCAATCTCCAGAATACGGTGCCCCTCACTGGGGTCTATGCCCGTCGTCTCGGTGTCCAGAACCAAAAGTCGCTCGCTCACTGTGAATCGCCTTGCCAAGTCTAAGCGAGCACAATGATCCAGCCATGCGACGAAATATGTCGCAGAGCCTATTGCTGAAAAAGGTGGGGCATGACAGCACGTCCAACGCATTCATGCCGAGTAGCTGATCTATGTCTGTTCGATCATCATCGCCAAAGCCCACACAAAGGCACTGTGCGGGAAGGACTTTCGTTTGCTGGAACGAGTCCACTTTGGCTGTAACAGCACCCGGGACGTGGGCAGGGTATCCAGTTGATTGATGTCGTCGATGGGCTCGATGAGCCGCAAGCGTTTTCCGTCTTTCTCCTTGCGGTTGACCTCGACGCCGCAGGTCACCGTGAAACCTGACTGTGCGCCGATCAGATTCAACCATTCGTACATGGGACGTACCGTGCTTCGTTCGAAGACGAATCGGCCGACGCCGCGCTTATAGGTCGCCAATAGAAGCAGCCTTGCCATTTCGGCGTGATCAAATTTTTGCAACTCCTCCTGGCTCAAGGCATTCGCGATGGCCAGACCCAGTTGAAGTTCGACCTGGCTCGTTGGGCGGATCGTATCAATCGACTCAATGGTTTTATTGCTACCCAGGGCGCTGCGCTCATTGATGATGGCCACTGCACCGTTCGCTTCGCGTTCGGGTTCTGCTTCAGATTGCTCCGAAGCGTTGGCTTGCCTACGGGATGCGTTGATCCAGTCTCTGAATCCACCTTCTTTCAGAAGATTTTCTGAAAAGTCCTGATCAGGAGGAGGAGCACGTTCGATATCGTGCCGCCGCACCCGACCTTCGTTACGGGATTCCAGTAGACGGAGCGCGGCATCAGTGTCGTTAAGCGTTTTTGCCTTCCCGCGAGTTGATCGCTGGAAGTAGCCGACGCCGTCGGCACCCAGCAGCATCGCTGCGGTGGGTTCCTCCAGGTACAGCGTCACCGCCGCGTAGCGAAGCAGATCAAGACAGTGGATGTAATGCAGGAGGGTCATGCTTTCGTGACGATGCCCCAGCAGCTGTCGAACCGCGTGAAGGGTATGCAGGGAGCTCTTGCCTCCCATCAGCGCTGGCCGAGCACGCTTTGATAGCTCGATGACGTCATTGAGAAATGGAAAGCGGTCGGTAAACCGATTGAGCTGCAGCGATTCACAAACAAGCGCAGTCGTCGTCCAGGTCGCAGCAGTGTGTCGAAGGGCGTGCAAGTGGATCTGATCGTCCTGTGTCACGGCATGAAGCGTCTTGCTCAGTTTGCGCAAAGTCGTTTCCGGATCGACCGGGAGGCCAAACGCATCGGCCAGACTTCGTGTGCCGCCCACTCCAAGAGCTCGCAAGGTGTGCAACCCAGGTAGTCGCACAGCGCCGCGATTGTCTCAGTATTCGTGTTGTATCCAGGTACGTTGGCGATTCGAGTCAGCGTCGGGCGAGAGATGCTCGTGACATCCGCCATGTCATTCATGCGTAAACAACAAGCCCACTGCTTGCGTCGATGTTGTTGGTTCAGTTTTCTGCGCGCAGACGAAAATCAGGCGAGCTCTTCAGGCTCCCGTCCGCGCCCATGCGAAGGTCGCGAACCTGAGGTGTGTGACTGTGTGCCGATTGGGTGTTCGCGCATCAGATCATTCATCCTGGAAATCGCGGCCCCATCATGCAAGGCTAAGGCGCAGATCAAGAGGAGAATCAGGCGTGCAATCTGACTACGACGTGCTCATCGTTGGCGCGGGTCTATCCGGAATCGGCATGGCCTGCCATCTGGCGATCGATTGCCCTGACAAGCGGGTGGGAATACTGGAGCGGCGCAAGGCGATTGGCGGCACCTGGGATCTGTTTCGCTACCCCGGCATTCGCTCCGATTCGGACATGTTCACTTTTGGCTACAAGTTCCGACCCTGGAACAAGGGCAAGGTGCTGGCAGACGGTGAGTCGATCCGCAACTACGTCAACGATACCGCGCGTGCTTACGACGTCGACAAAAAAATCCAGTATGGAATGAAGATCACCTGTGCCGACTGGTCCAGCGAGCGGCACTGCTGGACGGTTACAGCGCTGGAAGAAGACACCGGACAGACACGCACGTTCACCAGCAACTATCTGGTCAGCTGCACCGGCTACTACAACTACGACACAGGCTATCTGCCGGAATTTCCTGGAGTTGAGCGATTCAAGGGGCAGTGTATCCACCCGCAGCACTGGCCGGAGAATCTGGACTATCGAGGCAAGCGCGTGGTGGTGATCGGTAGCGGTGCGACCGCCGTCACGCTGGTCCCGGCCATGGCCACGGATGCAGCGCACGTCACCATGCTGCAGCGTTCGCCCAGCTACGTATTTTCAGTGCCGGGCTACGACAAGTCGCTGAAGGCGCTGAGCCGCTTTCTGCCTGAGCGCTGGGTCTACAGTTTTGCGCGTCGGCGCAACATGTTCCTGCAGCGGACGATGTTCAAGGCCGCCAAACGCTGGCCGGACAAAGTGCGTTCGTGGCTGTTGGATCGCGTGCGCAAGCAGGTCGGCAGCGGCCGGGCCATCTGCGGTCTCTCGGGCAGCGTCGACTCGACGGTTGCCGCGGCGCTGGTCCACCGCGCGATCGGCGATCAGCTGACCTGCATCTTTGTCGACACGGGGTTGTTGCGTCTCAATGAAGCGGATGAGGTTATGCAGACCTTCGCGCGCAGCTTCGGTGTGCGTGTGCGCCACGTAAAT
>JBFFJL010000309.1:0-4975 GCA_041555955.1 Nevskiaceae bacterium | reverse complement strand
TCGTCTTCACCGGCGTCGGCCTCGGCCTGCTCATCGGCGTGACGCTGGTCATGGCTGGCGTCTACCGGGGCATGGTTGACGATGGCAAAGCACTGCTCGACAACAGCGGAGCCGATCTCTGGGTAGTCCAGCAGGACACGCTGGGGCCGTACGCAGAATCTTCGAGCGTCGCCGATGACGTGTACCGCGTCCTTCTCGCCATGCCAGGTGTGGCGCAGGCGGCAAATGTCACCTACCTGACGATGCAGGTCCGCAGCGCCGATCGCGACGTTCGCGCGATGGTGGTCGGCATCGTGCCGGGAGAATCCTGGGGCGCTCCCGGGTGGCCGCCTTACCTGGTCGCCGGGCGGCAAATCACACGTGGGCACTACGAAACGGTAGCCGACGTCTCCACCGGATTCAGCCTGGGCGATGTGCTGACCATTCGCCGCAGCCACTACACAGTGGTTGGCCTGACCCGCCGGATGGTGTCTTCCAGCGGCGATCCGATGGTGTTCATCCCCCTCAAGGACGCTCAGGACGCCCAGTTCCTCAAGGACAACGATGCCATCTGGCAGAACCGGCGCCGCACCGGAAACAATCCTGCATTCAATCTGCCGGGCGCACCTGAAGTCCTCGACGCAGTCAATGCGTCGCAAGCCAGCAGCACGTCGGTCAATGCGGTGCTCGTCCGCCTCGCGCCCGGCGCCGTCGCACAGGATGTGGCCGATTCCATCCGGCGCTGGAAGCGCCTGACCGTTCACACACGGGCGCAGATGGAGGCCATCCTCGTCGGCAAGCTGATTGCCACCTCGTCGAAACAGATCGGCATGTTCCTGGTCATTCTGGCGGTCGTCAGTGCCGCCATCGTCGCCTTCATCATCTACACACTGACCATGGACAAGATCCGCGAGATTGCAGTGCTCAAGCTCATCGGCACGCGCAATCGCACCATCGCGGCGATGATCATGCAGCAGGCGCTCGCGCTGGGCGTCATCGGATTCGCGGTCGGCAAGATCACCGCAACCTTTGCCGCTCCGTTCTTTCCCAAATATGTGTTGCTGATGCCGCAAGACTCGGTGGCCGGATTCTTCGCCGTGCTGGCGATCTGCGCACTGGCCAGCGTCATCGCGATCCGCGTGGCGCTCAAGGTCGATCCGGCCGAGGCGATCGGAGGCTGACATGGCAGGCAACGGCATCCGTATCGAAGGCTTGAGGAAACGCTACGGCTCAGGCGACACCGCCGTCGACGCCCTCAAGGGCGTGGACATGTACGTAGCCCCCGGTGAGGTCGTGGGCTTGATCGGGCCGTCAGGCTCGGGCAAGAGCACGCTGCTCAAATGTCTGGGCGCCGTGATCGACCCCACCGGCGGGCGCATGACCCTCGGCGACGAGGTGATCTACGACGACGGCTGGAAAGTACGCGATCTGCGCGCCCTGCGTCGCGACAAGATCGGCTTCGTGTTTCAGGCGCCTTATCTGATCCCGTTTCTCGATGTCACCGACAACGTGGCGCTGTTGCCCATGCTCGCCGGGGTACCGAACACGGCAGCGCGCGAACGAGCGGTTGAACTGCTGACCGCGCTCGACGTTCAGCACCGGAAGCAGGCCATGCCGGCGCAACTCTCCGGTGGAGAGCAGCAACGCGTCGCAATCGCGCGTGGCCTGGTCAACCGCCCACCGGTCATCCTGGCCGACGAGCCGACCGCGCCGCTGGATTCCCAGCGGGCCATGTCCGTCGTCCAGATCCTCAATGAGATGGCGCAGAAGTACGAGACGGCCATCATCGTCGTCACACACGACGAGAAGATCATTCCGACCTTCAAGCGCATCTATCACATCCGCGACGGCGTCACCCATGAGGAATCCGGAGAGGGGAAGCTCCCGGGAGTTGTTGGCGCCGCCTTCCCCTGAGCGCAGCAGGCACCGCGACCGCGCGGGTCACCGGGTCCGGGCTGTAGCCGGCATGCAGGGCTTTGCCCGGCACCCGATTGATTAAGAATGCGCCCGCCAACAAGAACGCCCCGCGCCGATCCGCGGGGCTTTCACCGATCAAATCCTGGTCCCGCTGCGCATCATGTTGCGATGACGCGAAACGTCTTTGCTGCGGGCTCCTGCTGTTTCAGAACCCTTCGAACACCCGCAGTTTAATCTGGCTTTGCGGGTAGTCCTGCCACGCCAGTGCGATGCCGCCGTCGGCGGCGACGTCCATGTCATAGCCCTTCGTCGACAGGTCGTCCTTGAGCGTCAGTTGCGCACTGACAGGCGTGCCGTTCGACTGGAAGTACCGCGCGTTCAACTGCGCAGGTGCAGGTGTCACCCTGGGACCCCCGGCGCTGATCCAGGTGACCGCCAGCCGCCCGGAGGCGTCAACCGACACTCTCGGCCGTTCCGACCCGTTCTCGGAGTGGTCCGCCTCGAATCGATTCACCCGCGGAATCAGTCCGGAAGTGAAGTGAGTCACCTGAATGCTGCGCCCGTCGTAGCCCTCGCCCTGAATCACCCGCTCCCAGGCCACGACGAGATCGTCGTCCGGCATCAGCGCCAGACCGAGCCCGCAGCAGTTATGGTTGAATGGATTTTCCAGCACAGGATCGGCGCGAAGCTCCAGCCCCCGTTTCGAGCCATTAGCCTTGAAGCGCTGCACCGGCACAGCGCTGCTGGTCGGTCCGCTGCGATGCCAGGCCAGGACGTACTCGCCCCCCGTGCCCATTGCCACCTGTGGCGCGGTCAGGGATTTGCCCGGCACCAGATTGAACGACGAACGATAGTCCGCCTGCCGAATGGAACCAATCGGCGCGCCGGTTGCGGAGAACGGCTGGTGCTGGACCGTATCAGTCCACAGGTGCAGCGGCGTCGGTGACGGAAAGGTCGGCAGCGGCACGACGTAGACGTCGCGCTCCTGTATCCAGGTCACGACATAGCGACCCTGATCGTCGATATCGACCGCCGGCGATCCGACTTCGAAGAAGCCCGCCTCGGCATCCGTAAACTGCTGCACGGTCTGCACCGCGCCGATCGGCACATCATCGGCGTCCAGTCTCAGCGCCTGAATGCTTTCGATGACTTCCGACGGCGAGTAAATCCGCAGCCGCTGTGCCCAAGTCACCACGACCTGCCCGTTCGCGTTGAGCGCCACGTCGGGACTGTCCAAAGACAATACGGGATCGTTGAATCCGGGCGACGGCGGGATGTCGACGATTTTCAGCGCACCGCCCAGCGGCGCGCCCGATGGCGAGTAGCGCCGCAGATAGAGGCCATCATCCCCTTCCCACACAATCGCGATATCACCTGCGGCATTTCGCGACAACGCCGGCGCGTAGCGGCCGGAACCGACAAGCTGTTCCGGCGCCAGCGGATCGCCAGTCGCAGCCAGTACTGTCGCCGAAGGCAGCAACAGTGCCAGCCCTGCCAACACCGCCCCGAGAATTCCGATCCGACGCGATCGCACGATCAATCTCTTCATGGCGCTCTCCTTGCGCACTGGGGCTTGCCGCCTTGTGCCCGTTGGGCACCAACGGTTGGCGCACGCCCCTCCCCCAAGAGTCGGCAACAACAGCCTCGCGTTCCCAGAACCCACGCAACTCAAGTTGCCGCGTGTAACCCAAGTGACCCTGCTACAGACAGCACTCAACGTCAAGTGAACCTTCTGAGTACACCATCAGGCGTGGCCCGGATCAGCCCGCCAGGGCCTGCAGCATGTGATCCATCACTTCTGTGTGCTCGTGCTGCGGACTGAACAGAATCACTTCCGCGTCCTGCACTACACGCACACTGTGCCCTGGCGGCCAGTAGAACAGGTCTTTCGCATGGCAGGTGTCGACCGTGCCGTTGGTGTAGGTCACCACCAGTTCGCCGCTGATCATGTATCCCCAGTGCGGGGCATGGCAGGCGTCATCGTGCAGACCCTTCAACAGCGGCGCGATGTCGGTCCCCGCGGCCAGCGAGAAATACTCACCACCCATTTTTCCCAATCCGGTCGCGTCACCGAAATCGACGGCCTGCCGGGCAACCGCGCCCGGGATGTTGATCTTGGCTGGAATGTCCTCTCGTGCAATCCGCATGCTCGTCTCTCCTGATGTGATCGGTTTTCCGCCGCGCGCCATCCTCGGCGCCGCGGGCCGGACCACAGTCACAGCGTGCTGCCTGGATGGCTAGTCCATAATCTGTATCGCTGAGCGGCCGCTCAATGATTCACCCACCCACGACGGGATATCGCACGATGAATCATGGATACAGCCAGTTCTGTCCGGTCGCCAAGGCAACCGAACTCCTGTGTGAACGCTGGACGCTGATCGTCATCCGCGAGCTGGTGGCCGGCAGTCGCCATTTCAACGAGCTGCGACGAGGCTTGCCCCGCATGTCGCCCACGCTGCTTGCGCGCCGGCTGCGTCAACTGGTCGAGTACGGTGTCGTCACCAAGCATCCCGAGCGTGGCGGACAGCAGGTCTACACACTGACGCAATCCGGACTGGAGCTGGCGCCGCTGATCGAAGCGCTGGGCATCTGGGGTCACCGCTGGGTTGGATCGCGACTGCAGGACGGCGATCTCGACGCCGGACTGTTGATGTGGGACATCCGCCGTGGCGTCGACGGCAGCTGCATGCCGGAAGGCCGCATCGTGGTGGCGGTCGAACTCAATGACGCACCTGAAGGCATGCGCCAGTGGTGGCTGGTCTGCGACGACGGCGCGGTGGACCTGTGCCTGGAAGATCCCGGCCACGAGGTGGACATCCTGGTCCATTCTCCGCTGCGGGTCCTGACCGAAGTCTGGATGTGCCACACCAGCCTGCAATCCGCGCTGGACGCCGGCACGCTGCAGGTGCTCGGCTCGGAATCCCTGACCCACATCTTCGCCCAGTGGTTTGTCGGCAGCTCAATCGCCCAGGCCGGCGCCGCGTCGCTGCGGACGCATCCCATCGCGGCCTGATCCCGCTCGGCGTTTCACCGACGCTGCCATTTCGATGCACATGAGAAAAGCCCCTCTGATCCAGAG
>JBFFJL010000308.1:0-5007 GCA_041555955.1 Nevskiaceae bacterium | reverse complement strand
CGCATCCTGCAGGCGCTCGGCGTCGGGATAGTTCGGCTGCTGCGTGGCCGGGCACTGCTGCCAGGACGCCGGATGCCATTCAAGAGAAGAATGCGGGCTCACGTGATCGAAGCTTAGAAGCGATAATTGGGGCGCAAGTATACGCCGCACCCCGCCAGACGCCCTCGAACCGATTCCCCACGCACGCCGATGACCGCCGCTCCGTTTAGCGACCACACGCCGTTGATGCAGCAATATCTCGGGATCAAGTCCCAGCACCCGGACACGCTGGTGCTGTTCCGCATGGGCGACTTCTACGAGTTGTTCTATGACGATGCACGCAAGGCCGCGCGCCTGCTGAACATCACGCTGACCCAGCGCGGCGAGTCCGCCGGCGCCCCAGTAATCATGGCCGGTGTGCCGCAGCATTCGGTAGAGCAGTATCTGGCCCGTTTGATCAAGGCGGGAGAGTCGGTGGTGATCGCCGAACAGGTCGGCGAAGTCGGCGCCGAAAAGGGACCGGTCCGTCGCGAGGTCACGCGCATCATCACGCCGGGCACGGCCACCGATGACGCCCTGCTCGACGCGCGGACGCAGTCGCTGCTGGCAGCGGTCTGCCGCATTCAGGACGATTACGGCCTCGCGTGGCTGGAGCTGTCGTCCGGCCGTTTCAGCGTTCTGCAGACGCAGAGCCCGACCGATCTGCTCGGCGAACTGCACCGCATCGCGTCCAGCGAGCTTCTGGTCGCCGACGGCCCGGGTTGGATTCCCGAAGGACTGCCGAACCGGCCGCGGCCGCTGTGGCATTTCGACGCCAGTTCCAGCTACCGCCTGCTGGTCGAGCAGTTCGGCACCCAGGATCTGCGCGGCTTCGGTTGTGAGGGCCAGAACGCCGCGATCGCTGCCGCCGGCGCCTTGCTGCAGTACGTCAAGGACACGCAGAAAAGCGCGTTGCCGCATCTGCGCAGTCTGCGCACCGAAGCGCCTGGCGATTCGCTGATCCTGGACGCGGCCACGCGGCGCAACCTGGAAATCGACCGTTCGATCTCCGGCCTGCACGATTTCACACTGCTGAATGTGATCGACCGCTGCTGCACCCCGATGGGCGCGCGCGCCCTGCACCGCTGGTTGACGCGGCCGCTGCGCCAGCATGCCGCGCTGAATGCGCGCTACGACGCCGTCGCCGCATTGCTGGACGAAGACTCGCGTGCCGGGCGCGGCAGCGAGCGCCTGCGTGATCAGCTGAAGGACATCGTCGATATCGAGCGCATTCTCGCCCGCGTCGCGCTGCGTTCAGCACGACCGCGTGACCTGACCGGACTCAGCGCAAGCCTGCACGCGCTGCCAGCGCTGCGTGACGCTGTTGCCGACTTCGATACCGCACTGCTGCAGGTCTTGCGGCAGGATCTCGGCGATCACGAGGTATTGGCAGCCCTGCTGGCCAGCGCTCTGGCCGACGCGCCGCCGCTGCTGGTCAAGGATGGCGGCGTGTTCCGCCGCGGCTACGACGCCACGCTGGATCAGCTGCGCGAGCTGTCAGAAAACGCCGACGGCTTCCTGGTCGCGCTCGAGCAACGCGAACGCAGCCGGACCGGAATCGAGACGCTGAAGGTCGGCTACAACCGCGTGCACGGCTATTACATCGAAGTCGGCAAGACGCATGCGGCCAAGATTCCGACCGACTACACACGCCGGCAGACCCTGACGCATTACGAACGCTACATCACCGAAGAGCTCAAGGGCTTCGAGGATCAGGTGCTTTCCGCACGCGATCGTGCGCTGGCGCGCGAGAAGGAACTCTACGAAACCCTGCTCGATCAACTGCTGCAGCATCTGTCGCCACTGCAACGCTGCGCGCAGGCCATTGCCGAGCTCGACGTGCTGGCCTGCTTCGCCGAACGCGCAATGGCGATGAATCTATCCCGACCGATGCTGGTGGACGAGACCTGCCTGCAGATCGTGGCCGGGCGCCACCCGGTGGTCGAGCAGACGATGGAGCAGCCTTTCGTCCCCAATGATCTGGCGCTGGATACGGACACCCGCCTGCTGGTGATTACCGGCCCCAACATGGGCGGCAAATCGACCTACATGCGCCAAACCGCGCTGATCACGCTGATGGCTCACGCGGGCTCATTCGTGCCGGCGCAGTCGGCACGAATGGGGCCGATCGACCGCATCTTCACGCGTATCGGCGCTTCGGACGATCTGGCTTCGGGCCAGTCGACCTTCATGGTCGAGATGAGCGAAACCGCGAACATCCTGCACAACGCCACCGAGCACAGCCTGGTGCTGATGGACGAAATCGGGCGCGGCACTTCAACCTATGACGGCCTGTCGCTGGCACGTGCCGTGGCCGAGCATCTGGCGCGCGACGTACGTGCGTTCTGCCTGTTTGCAACGCATTACTTCGAACTGACAGCGCTGGCCGACACGCTGCCCGGCATTGCCAATGTTCACCTGGACGCCGCCGAGTACGGCAGCGGTGACGCCGAACGTCTGGTGTTCCTGCACAGCGTCAAGCCGGGCCCTGCCAACCGCAGTTTTGGCCTTCAGGTCGCAGCGCTGGCCGGCGTGCCCAAAGCTGTGATCCGGGCGGCACGTGCGCACCTGGCCGAACTGGAGAGAAAACCGGCTCCGGCTCCGTTGGAACCGCAACCGCAGCTGTCGCTGTTCAGTGCGCCGCCGCCTCTTTCACCCGCACTGGCTTTGCTCGACGCACTGGATCCCGATGCGATGTCGCCGCGTGAGGCGCTGGATGCGCTGTATCAGCTGAAAGCCGCCGCAGCGCCGTCGGACCGCAGCTAGTTCCGACGCGAAAGGATCAGCGCCTGCGTGCGAGCACTGCGCGCACAATGCCGACCATCGCCACGCTCATCATGATGCCGCCGAGCACTATCGCGACCAGATCGATCTGCGGGACCGCGATCACTGACGACAGCAACGGCACGGCGCCGACCCGCTCCGCAAGACCCAGCGCCAGCAGCAGGCTGCCAACACCATCGAGCAGGATCAGAGGCAGCGGAAACGGCGACTTTTCCGCGTCACTCACGACGCAGGCACCGCAGCCCGGGCTTTCTGCGCCGGAACGAACTCCGTCATGACCGCCTGTTCCAGCAGCGCCGGTGGCAGCAGCCCCTGCGCCAGAACGAAGTCGTTGAACGCCAAGCGATCAAAGCGCGTCCCCAACGCCAGCTGCGCACGCTGACGCAACGCCATCAAGGCCTGATATCCGATGAAGTATGAAGTCGCCTGCCCCGGTGCGCGGAAGGTGTAGCGATCAACTTCCTGCTGCGCCATGCCCTCGGACAGCACGACTTCATCCGTCAGAAACTGCTTGACCTGCTCCGGCGTCAACTGTCCAAGATTGACCATCGGATCAAGGAACGCACGCGCCGCCCGCATCAGCCGATGCTGCAGCGCGATCAATTGACCGTCCAGCGGCAGCAGTGGCTTCATCTCGGCTTCGGCATACAACGCCCAGCCTTCGACGTTGACGCTGTTGAACGCGAAGACGGCGCGCGCGATTGTCACGCCCTTCTCCAGCATCGCCGCGAACTGCAGCTCGTGTCCCGGTCGCGCTTCATGGGCGGTCAAGGTCCAGCTGGCGGCATCGAAGGTGAAATCGTCAGTCTTCAGATCGGCCTGCCCCTCCTTGCCGGGCACATTCAGCGGCAGCACGAACTCCCCATACTCACCGGAATTGCCGATCAGACGCGGTGGGCTCATGTGCGGCGCCGGAATCATTGCCGTCTCGGCCTCGCTGGCGAGACGGATCACAGCTTCACGCTGAGGCAGGCTGACGATCTTCGCTGCCTGGATCCGCTTTTCGATATCGGCCAGCCGTTCCCGATACAACGGCAGGATTGCGTCACCCTCGACCTGCTGCTGCTTCAGCACGCGGATCACGTCGCGATAGTCGCGCACCTCCAGCTTCATGACCTGCGCCACCAGCTGCGCCAGCGCCTGCATCTCATTGCGAATCTCGGCAAAACTCAGCAGCGCACGCCGGATCAGCTCCTGCGGTTCGACGTCGACCCCAAACTGCTTGAGGTTGTCGGCGTAAAGCGCCGGGGGCAGCCGATGATCGTCACGCGCACGCGGGAGCACGACCCGGGAAACCCAGCCGTCATAGTCGCGCAGCTGCTGCTGCAACGCGGACAGGGGTTCCTGGTATCCGTCCAGTCCAGAGGCTTCGAACAACTCGGTCAAGCCATCGATCAGGCGCGGAGAATCCGCGAGGTTCTGCTCGACTTCGCCGCGATATGGTCCAATCAGGCCGTCCACTTTCATGCGCTCAGCCGTTCGGATCCGGGCCAGCTCACAGATCGACTGCGCACCGTCGCCCATGCCGGCATATCGTTTCAGGCGTTCGATTGCCGCGGCTTGACGTTCAGGCGGAATACGCGGATCAAGCAGACTGTGAATCCCCTGAAAAACCGTCTGTGCGACGTTGTAGTACGGCAACATCAACTCATGCTGCAGACGCGCAGATTCCAGTTGATCGTTGCCGGCCTTGATCAGGATATCGAGATCCTGGATCACCGCCGGGCTCAGGGTTCGGCGCTTGCGTGCCTCCAGCACGGCGACCGCCGCCTGTGTTGCGCCGCGCTCACGCTCGTAGCGTTGCGACCCAAGATCAACAACGTCCGAATCGTACCCATCCACGCCGAGTTCCGCGGCGGTCTCGGGCTCATACCGCGCGATCGTCTGCAGCAGCACATCGGCATTCAGATTGCTCTGCGCAACCCAGTCGAGGCTCACCTCCGGCTCGGCACGTGCCTGCATCGCCGCCAAAGCAATTACTGCGGCAGCCCAAATCGCAATACGCATGTCGTTCTCCTACGCCGGCGCCCGACGCAAACCAGCTACAGTCCGGCGCTTCTGAGCGCAAATTTGACGGCGAGCCAGACGGTAAGAATGAAACCAAACGTCATCAGGATGCCGATGATGATGAAGTGCGACGCCTTGCCGTGCTTGAAGTCACGTTCCCGGTTTTTCGAACTCTGGACACCGAAAAACGATGCGCTG
>JBFFJL010000307.1:0-5009 GCA_041555955.1 Nevskiaceae bacterium | reverse complement strand
GGTCATCAGGCGTTCGGTCGACAGCGGCTGCGGCGCGGCGTCGCTGCCCAGGCGCGCGATGCTCATCTGTGCCGGGCGCTCGGCTTTGCGGTCGAGAAAGGTCTGCCGCACGATCACCGCGTTGGACTCGGGTTCGAGGCGGACCCAGTTGCGCGGCCGTGGAGTCTGGCTCAGCACCACTTCGAAGTTGCCGTCGGCATCGAGTTCGAGATCGCGGGCATCGAGGAAGCCGGTCTGTTCCATCTTGCCGTTGGTTTCGTAGCCGCCCTTCTGGGTGCCGAAGCTCAGATACGGCACCGTGCCGCGCTGGCCACGGATGACATACTCGTTGCCGCCATTGAGGCGCCCCATCAGATACAGATTGTCCGGATTGTCGGCGCCGATCTTGCCGGTTTCATGCGATGGCGCGAAGAAGCCGGGAAAGTCCGGATCGGCAAACTCCAGATGCATCTCCAGGCCGATGCGCAGCAGTCGCGTCAGGTAGCGGTAGCCCTCGGCGCGATCCAGCGGCGTGTGCGGGGCTTCGGCGCGCAGGATCTGCTGACCGGCCTGCTTCAGGCGATCACAGAATGCGTTCCATGTCTGGCCGCTGACGACCGCGGCATCAATGTCCTTGTCCTGGCTCATGCCGGTCTCCTCCCGTCTGTGCGGGCGCTGCGCCTTGAATTTAAGGTCCTGACCTTAGGCAGCCGCCGCGGCGGCCGCTTCATCTGTTTGCATGAGAGGAACGCCGGCTTACATCAGCCGCTTGACGACGCTGCGCAGCGAGCGGATGCGATCCATCAGTTTTCCGGCGGTCGAGGCAACAGCCGGTTCTGGCGCGGCAACGACTTCGTAGCGCTGCAGCAGTTGCGGGGCCTGGCGCAGGCGCTGATGCTGCCGCAGCGCCGAGGTCACGGTGATCTTGCATTGACTCTCGTGCAGCGGCTTGGTGATGAAGCGATAGATCTGACCCTGGTTGATCAAGTCGATCGCTGTGCCGGCGTCGGCGCGCTCGGTCAGGATCACCGTCACCAGTTCCGGATGATGCTGTTTCAGCGTGCTGATCAGGCCGATCACGGCATGGTCCTGAATCCGGGTGTCGGAGACCACGACGCCGATGCGCTCGCGTTCCAGTGTCGATACCGCGTCGTCCATGCTGGTCGCGCCGAGCACACGAATCTCGGCGCCGAGAATGGCCTGGATCTGAGCCGGTACGCGCGGATCGTCGTCGACCACCAGAATGCCCGGCGCCGCGCCCTGCGTTGGGGGCGCCGTATCGCCGGCACGTGTGGCATCGGCGCTGACACGTGCGGCCGTGACCGCGCGGGCGACGGTCTGGGTCAGGTCCTCGTTCGACCACGGCTTGTTGACGAAGCGGAAGATCTCGCCTTCGTTGATCGAGCCGATGATCGCATTCAGATCCGAATATCCGGTCAACAGGATGCGCATCGCGTCCGGGTTGAGTTCACGCGCAGCGCGCAGCAGCTCGATCCCGGTCATGCCCGGCATGCGCTGATCGCTGACGATGACGTCGACCGGCGTCGATTTCAGGAAGTCCAGAGCCCGTGCGCCGCTTTCGGCGAAGTGCAGCTCGTAATGGTTGCGGAACAGCATGCGCATCGTCGTCAGCACGCGCGGCTCGTCGTCGACAAACAGCACGCGTGCGCGGGAAGTGGTTGCGGCGGATTCGTTCATGCGCGGACTCAGGCGGCGAGGGCTTCGGCGGATGTCGCGCTCGCGTCCGTACGGGCCTGTTTCAGCGGCAGGTGAATCGCGAATTCACTGCCCTTGCCCGGCGTCGAGCGCACGTCGATGTGGCCGCCATGGTCTTCGATGATGCGGAACACGATCGACAGCCCCAGGCCGGTGCCTTTGCCCACGGGTTTGGTGGTGAAGAAGGGCTCGAAGATGCGTGCGCGGACGTCGTCGCTCATGCCGCTGCCGGTATCCAGAATGCGGATCGCAATACCGCGCGGACCCGGTGCGGTATGGATGTACAGCTTGCCTTCGCCCTCGATCGCCTGCGCGGCATTGTTGAACAGGTTCAGGAAGACCTGATTCAGCTGCGACGGCGAGCATTCGATCGCTGGCAGCCTGGCGTAGGACTTCACGACGTCGATGCGATGCTTGAGCTGGTTGTTGCAGATCTTCAGCGCGGCTTCGAGGCCGTCGTTGACGTCGAACAGATCGGTGCGTGATCGGTCGACACGGGAGAAATCCTTGAGGCTGCCGACCAGATCGGAGATCTGTGCCAGGCCATGATCGGTGTCGCCGAGCAGGGTGTCGAGTTCTTCGGCCAGCTCGGCGGCGCCTATGGATTCGGCGATGGCCTGTGCCGCCGAAAGGGCCTGGGCGATGTCGTCGTCACTGGCTTCGTCCTGCGTCAGCAGGTTCAACGCGCGGGTCTGCGCGCCGACCAGGCTGCGGATGTCGGCCAGCGAAGTGCGCACGATCTCGGCATTGCTGCGCGCGTAGCCGAGCGGTGTGTTGATCTCGTGGGCGACGCCGGCGACCATCTGACCCAGCGACGCCATTTTCTCGGACTGGATCAGTTGCGCCTGGGAGGCCTGCAGCTCATTGAGCGCAGCCTGAAGGTCATGGGTGCGGGCTTCGACCTGTTCTTCCAGATGTTCGTTGGCGTGCGAGAGTTCGTCGTTGGCCCGATCCAGATCGCGGTAGCTGCGGCGCAGACGCAGGCCCAACCACGCCAGCACCAGCAGCAGGATCGCCGCATACGCGGCCAGCCACAGCCGGTACTGGTTGGCGACCGCGACCTGCGCACCGTGCCAGTCCATGTACGCCTGTTCGACCGCCTGCAGCTGCGGTGCGGTCGGGCGTGCCAGAAAGGTGCCTAGCCGGCCGACCAGTTCCTGCTTGTCGGCGATGACGTCGGCACTGCGTGCGCGCAGCTTTCGCAGAGCGGCGGCGAAGGCTTCCGGCTGTTCGGGCGCGAGTGTGTCGAGCTGGTCCAGCAGCGCGCGGATGCGGTCTTCGTTGACCGGCGTCTGCACCACGCCAAAGGTGTTGACCTCGGAGCGCAGCTGCCGCAGCAGACTCGCGACCGTGTCCTGCGTGTCCTGCGTGGCCGCGTCGGCCGCCGCCAGGACGTCGTCGGCCGTCACCGGCACGGCGTCGATGCCGGCGATCAGACGCTGGTTGGCCAGAATGTTGCGTGCCTCGAAATCGAAAGCGAGTTCGAACTTGGACTCGACGGTATCGAGAAAGCTGTCGAGTGCCGCGTCCAGCGCCGGGCTCAGCCCCCGCAGCGCAGTGGGCCCTTGTTCCAGCGCATCGAGGGCGTCGCCGAGCTGGGCGGTGGTGGTGGCGCGGTCGTTAGTGACGTTAACCATGGTGCTGACACCGACCTGGGTCACCGCGCGGTTCAATCCGACATCGAGTGCATCGACCACGCGGATCTGATGCAGACGCTGCAGATGCAGGGTGTTGTCGACCGCCTGAGTGCGCAGAGCCAGAAATGCCAACAGGCCGATCGCTCCGGCCGCCAGAAGCAGCGCCAGTGGTGGCAGCAGTTTGCGCCATTTCATCTGTGGATCCCCATCCTTATCGCACTGAACCCGGATGACAGGTCGTTGCCTGCCATCTCGTGACCATCCGTGGTCTTTCCCCTGCAGCGGGCGGTTCCGTCGTGCGGACCCCCTCAGTCAAGGACGTTAGCGCTGCCATCGGACCGGGGCGTCATCTGTTTGCAGTAGCCGACATACGTCGAACGGGGGATTCGGTCAGGGCGGTGCTGCGGTCAACTCCAGCACGAAAGTACGGACCAATTGGGGGAATGACGTGGATATCAGCCGCATTGAGGCAAGACTGCAGGCCGTGGAGGATGCCGAGGCGATTCGCACGCTGAAGGCCCGCTATCTGTTCAGCTGCGATCGCAAGGACACCGCGGGCATGCGCGCGTGCTTTGCCGATGGCGAGGTGCAGATCGACTACGGCGTGGTCGGCACCTTTGATACCGCCGACGCGTTGGTGAAAGTGTTCGCTGAAATCGGCTGTCACGACCACATGGTCGAGATGCACCATGGCGCCAACCCGCAGATCAAGGTGCTCGATGCGACACAGGCGCGCGGGACCTGGAGTCTGCAGTACGGTCTGATCAACACCCAGGCGGGGACCATGACCCAGCTCGGCGGCTACTACGAAGACGAGTACCGCAAGTTCGACGGCGCCTGGAAGATCACCGCGACGCGCTTTGTCGCCACCTCGACCCTGGTGCTGCAACTGGGCGCGGACAAGGTGCAGAGTCTGTTTGCCGGTCGCCAGCCGCCCGTGGGCTGATTCGGGGCCGTTTCCGGCGGGGTTACGCCCGGCTGGGCGTCCGGGCGTCACGCGGGCGGCAGGGGAACTTCGCTAGAATCCGGCGCTGTTCCTTTTCTGACCTCCGAGCACTCTGCCCATGTCGCTGCAAACGCCCAAATCACTGGGGCCTCTGCCCTCTGTCATTTTCTCCTCGCGCTGGATGCAGCTGCCGCTGTATCTGGGCCTGATTGTGGCGCAGGCGGTCTACGTCATCCTGTTCGTCAAGGAGCTGGGGCACCTGATTCAGGGCGCGTTCGCCCTGGGCGAGCAGGAGGTCATGCTGATCGTGCTGGCGCTGATCGACGTGGTGATGATCTCGAATCTGCTGGTGATGGTCATCGTCGGCGGCTACGAAACCTTCGTGTCGCGGCTGGGGCTGGAAGGCCACCCGGATCAGCCGGAATGGCTCAGTCACGTCAACGCCTCGGTGCTCAAGGTCAAGCTGGCGATGGCGATCATCGGCATTTCGTCGATCCACCTGCTGAAGACCTTCATCGAGGCCGGATCGATCGGGGGGCTGCCGCTGTGCATGGACGTCGAGGCCGGGGTCAAATGCACCACGATTACCGCCGAAGCGGTGATGTGGCAGACCATCATCCACCTGACCTTCATCGTCTCGGCGCTCGGTATCGCCTGGACCGACAAGCTGATGCAGTCCGCGACCTCGCGTACCAAAGGCGCTGCGGCGGCGCATTGATCCGGTGCGGCGC
>JBFFJL010000306.1:0-5009 GCA_041555955.1 Nevskiaceae bacterium | reverse complement strand
GTAGTCGAAGTCGCCGGCGCGATCACGAGCGATCGCGCCGGACATCGGTGTCAGCAGCGCGGCGAGTAGCAGCGCGGCAGCTCGACTCATGCTTTCTGTCCCGCCAGAAACAGCCAGGTCTCGACCACGGTGTCAGGATTCAGCGACATCGACTCGATCCCTTCATCGAGCAGCCAGCGCGCCAGGTCCGGATGGTCTGACGGACCCTGGCCACAGATGCCGATGTACTTGTTCTGCTTGCGGCAGGCCTGAATCGCCATGTGCAACATGGCCTTGACCGCGTCATTGCGTTCGTCGAACAGGTGCGCAACCAGCCCGGAGTCGCGATCCAGCCCCAAGGTCAGCTGGGTCATGTCGTTGGAGCCAATCGAGAAGCCGTCGAAATACTCGAGGAACTGGTCAGCCAGCACTGCGTTTGAGGGCAGTTCGCACATCATGATCAGTTCGAGGCCATTGTCGCCGCGCTTGAGTCCGTTGGCGGCGAGGATCTCGACAACCTGACGGGCTTCGTCCGGGGTGCGGACAAATGGAATCATGACCTTGACGTTGGTCAGGCCCATCTCGTCACGTACGAACTTCAGCGCCTTGCACTCGAGCTCGAAGCACGGCCGGAAGCTCTCGGCGATGTAGCGCGAGGCGCCGCGGAATCCGATCATCGGATTCTCCTCGTGCGGCTCGTAGCGCTGGCCGGCGATCAGGTTGGCGTATTCGTTCGACTTGAAGTCCGACAGCCGCACGATCACCGGTTCCGGCGCGAACGCAGCCGCGATGGTGGCGACGCCTTCGGCCAGACGCTTGACGAAATAATCCACCGGCGAGCCGTAGGGCGCGATCATCGGGTCGATGATCCTGCGCTCCTCTGGTGGCAGCTTGTCGAGCTCAAGCAGCGCCTGCGGATGAATGCCGATCTGGCGATTGATGATGAATTCCAGACGGGCCAGACCGACGCCGTGATTGGGCAGGGCGGCAAAGTCGAACGCCTGTTCGGGCGTGCCGACATTCATCATGATCTTGACCGGCAGATCCGGCATGGCGTCGAGCGCGACCTCGTCGACCGCAAAGTCGATATTGCCTTCGTAGACGTAACCGGTGTCGCCTTCGGCGCAGGACACCGTGACTGGGTTCCCGTCGCTCAGACGCGCGGTGGCGTCACCGCAACCGACGACCGCGGGAATGCCGAGTTCGCGCGCGATAATTGCAGCGTGGCAGGTGCGGCCACCGCGATTCGTCACAATCGCCGAGGCGCGCTTCATGATCGGCTCCCAGTCCGGATCGGTCATGTCGGTGACCAGCACGTCGCCGGGCTGGACCCGATTCATCTGATCGATCGAACTGAGAATACGGACCGAACCGGCGCCGATTTTCTGGCCGATGGCGCGGCCTTCAACCAGGCACGTGCTCTTTCCTTTGAGCTTGTAGCGGCGCAGGACATTGGCTGACGTACGCGATTTCACCGTCTCGGGACGTGCCTGCAGGATGTACAGCTTGCCGTCGACGCCATCCTTGCCCCATTCGATGTCCATCGGCCGACCGTAATGCTCCTCGATCGTTACGGCCTGGCGGGCGAGCGATTCGACTTCGGCGTCGGTAATGCAGAACTGCTGGCGCTGCGCCGGCGCAACGTCGACGAATTCGATCGTTTTGCCGATGGTGCGGTCGGCGGTATAGACCATCTTGCGCGCCTTTTCGCCCAGACCGCGGCGCAGCACCGCCGGGCGCCCGGCGCGCAGGCCGGTCTTGTAGACGTAGAACTCGTCCGGATTGACCGCGCCCTGGACCACGGCCTCACCGAGGCCATAGGCGGCAGTGATGAAGACCGCATCGCGGAAGCCGGATTCGGTGTCCATCGTGAACAACACGCCGCTGGCCCCCAGATCCGAGCGCACCATGCGCTGGATGCCGGCTGACAGGGCGACGGCGGAATGCTCGAAGCCGTGGTGCACGCGATAGGCAATCGCGCGATCGTTGTACAGCGAAGCGAAGACTTCCTTGATCGCGTGCAGGACATTTTCGATGCCCTGGACGTTCAGAAAGGTTTCCTGCTGGCCGGCAAACGAGGCATCCGGCAAGTCTTCCGCGGTGGCCGATGAGCGCACGGCGACGGAAATCTCGGCGCCGGACTCGGCAACCAACTCGGCATAGTGGCTGCGGATATCGGCTTCCAGCGCCGCAGGAAATGGCGCTGCGGCGACCAGCTCGCGAATCGTCTTGCCGGTGCGGGCGAGTGTCTGCACGTCCTCGATGTCGAGGGTGTCCAGCATCTGCTTGATCCGGTCCGCCAGGCCTTCGTGCGCGAGAAACTCGCGATAGGCCGACGCCGTGGTGGCAAACCCGTTGGGGACCGTCACGCCCGACTGGGCAAGGTTGGCGATCATTTCGCCGAGTGAGGCATTCTTGCCGCCGACGATCTCGACGTCGTTCATGCCCAATTCCGAGTACCACAGAACGTTGTTGCTCATGCCTTACCCAATGCTGATCAATCATGAATGGTGCTATGCCGGGCGCGATGACCGTGACATAGTTTGCCGATGAGCTCCGCACGCCCCGTATTTTTTGTTTCCGACGGCACCGGCATTACGGCCGAGACCCTTGGCAACACGCTGCTGACCCAATTCGACGGTCAGGATTTCGAAAAAACCACCCTGCCATTCATCAACAGCGCCGAGCGGGCGCAGAGCACCGTGGACTATATCAATTTCGTCGGCGAACAGACGGGATTGCGGCCGCTGGTGTTCAGTACCACCGTGACCGACGAGGCGCGCGTGGTCCTGCGCAAGGTCAATGGCCTGTTCCTGGATCTGTTCGATCTGTTCATCACTCAGGTCGAGGCTGAGCTGGGGACTGCATCCACACATGCGCAAGGTCTGGCGCACGGTTTGTCGGATCAGCGACGCTATTCGGCGCGGATCGAGGCGATGAATTACGCGATGGAACACGACGACGGCGCATCGACCCGCGACCTCAGCCGTGCCGAGATCATCCTGATCGCGCCGTCGCGCTGCGGCAAGACGCCAACCAGCATGTATCTGGCGCTGCAGTTCGGGCTCTATGCGACGAACTTTCCTCTGACCGAGGACGATCTTGAGCAACAGAAACTGCCGTCATCGCTGCGCGGCCTGGAGCGGCGTTGTTTTGGTCTGACCTCTGATCCGGAGCGTCTGTCCCAGATTCGCTCGGAACGGCGTACTGGCTCGCGCTATGCATCATTGGCGCAGTGCTCCTATGAGCTGCGCCAGGCCGAGCAGCTGTATCGGCGCGGCGGCATTCCTTTTGTGAACTCGGCCAAGATGTCAATTGAAGAAATCGCTGCGCTGGTCATGCACGAAAAAGCGCTGCGCAAGCGCGCGTCTTGACTTGCCCCATTGATGTCCGATGTCATTGAAGCGACACGAATTCGTCATATGCTTCAAGCCCGTGTCAACGTGGTGTTGACGCTTCGCATGCCACCCAGAGGTTGCCGCCATGTCCGGACCCCGTCGTCGTCCATCCCGATCCAAGGCGCTGACGCGTCGTGATTTTCTCAAGCGCGCCGGACTTGGCTCGGCCGCGCTGACCGCGCTGCCGCTCGTGCCCGGCTGCGGATCGAGCGATCCGATGGGCAGTCGCGGGAGTGGCTCGGGGGTCGCCGAGTTTCGCCACGGGATCGCCAGCGGCGATCCGCTTAGCGACCGGGTGATCCTGTGGACCCGAATCAGTGGATTCGATGGCGCCAAGGTCTCAGTTGACTATGTCGTTTTTGCCGATCCCGAGCTGAGCATTCGCGTCACCGGCGGCAGCGCGGTCGCGAGTCCGGATCGCGATTACACGGTCAAAGTCGATGTGCAGGGGCTGCAAGCCGCGACCACCTATTACTACCGCTTTCACGTGGGTGAGGTGCAATCGCCCATCGGCCGCACCCGTACTGCACCGACCGGCGCGGTTGAGCGCCTGCGGCTGGCGGTTGTGTCGTGCTCCAGCCTTGCGCACGGATATTTCAACGCCTATCGCCGCGTTGCCGAACGCGCCGACCTGGATGCCGTGCTGCATCTGGGCGATTACATCTATGAGTACGGTAGCGGCGAGTACGGCGACGTTCGCGAGTATCAGCCAGCGCATGAGATTCTGACCCTGGACGACTACCGCACGCGGCACGCCCAGTACAAGACCGACCCCGATCTGCAGGAAGCGCACCGTCAGCATCCTTTCATCACGGTGTGGGATGACCACGAGACGGCCGATAACTCCTGGCGCGAGGGCGCCAACAACCATACCGAGGGCGAGGAGGGTAGCTGGACTCAGCGCAAGGCCTGGGCGATTCAGGCCTATTACGAGTGGTTGCCGATCCGCGCGGTGGATACGGCGCATCCGGAGCGCATCTACCGCAGTTTCCGTTACGGCGATCTGGCCGATCTGGTGATGCTGGATACGCGGTTGCATGACCGCGATCTGCAGGCCGGCATGGTCGATGCGGGATCAATCAACGACGAGGCTCGGACCCTGATCGGGGCGGATCAGATGGCTTGGCTTAGCGGCCAGCTGGCGGCGCCGGGCACGGTCTGGAAGGTGCTCGGACAGCAGGTCATGTTTGGCCAGCTGCGGATTCCCAGCCTGCCGGAGCTGTCCGCGCTGACCAACTTGCCGATCGAACAACTGCAGGCTCTGCTGCAGAGTCTGCCGCTGGTCAGTACCGGCGGCCTGGTGATCAACACCGACCAATGGGACGGCTACCGTGCCGAGCGCACACGCGTGTTTGATCTGATCGAAGCCTTGCAGGTGGACAACGCCGTGGTGCTGACCGGAGACATCCATACGTCCTGGGCCATGGACCTCTCGCGTGATCCTGGAAATTTTCTGGAGTACAACCCGCTGACCGGTGAAGGTTCACTCGGGGTCGAGTTCGTCTGTACCTCGATCACCTCGCCGGGTCTGGAGCAGGCGGCGCCGCTGACGCCGGTGCTCCAACTGCTGAATCCGCACATCAAGTACGTGGATCTGGCGCAGAAGGGCTATCTGATTCTCGACGTGACGCC
>JBFFJL010000305.1:0-5029 GCA_041555955.1 Nevskiaceae bacterium | reverse complement strand
GCAGGCCAGCGCGCCGCTGCTGTCGGCGATGGATCTGATTCTCACCCTGGATCAGAGCCATAGCGACTGGCTCAACCGGCAGTATCCGCAGCTGCGCGGCCGAGTCCATAAGCTTTTGAAATGGCGGGACAATGCGGATATCTCGGACCCGTACCGCCAGCCCCGCGCCGCATTTGCCAGGGCCTACGAGGAAATCGAGCTCGGCGTCGAGGACTGGCTGACGCGCCTGTAGTGCGCCAGGTCGGACATAAATCCGCAGCAGAATCGCGAGCTTGGCGGTCCCGTCGTCTATAATGGTCCGCCTTCACACGCGACGGCCGCTGTCGGCCGCACTCGATGTCCAAGAAGTTGTACCTGATTACCTACGGCTGCCAGATGAACGAGTACGACTCGTCCAAGATGGCCGACGTGCTTGCCGCTTCGCACGGCTATGAACGCACGCACAATGCCGACGAAGCCGACCTGTTGCTGCTGAATACCTGTTCTGTGCGCGAGAAGGCGCAGGAAAAGGTGTTTTCCGAGCTGGGCCGCTGGAAAGAGTGGAAAAGCGCTGATCCCGAGCGCGTGATTGGTGTCGGCGGCTGTGTGGCGTCACAGGAAGGCCAGGCGATCACCGAGCGTGCGCCTTATGTCGATCTGGTGTTCGGTCCGCAGACCCTGCACCGTCTGCCCGAGCTGCTGACGGCGACCCGATTGACCCGCAAACCGGCAATCGACATCAGTTTCCCGGAAATCGAAAAATTCGACCGCCTGCCCGAGCCGCGCGCCGAGGGCTGCACCGCTTTCGTCAGCATCATGGAAGGGTGCTCCAAGTACTGCACCTTCTGCGTGGTGCCGTATACGCGTGGCGAAGAAGTCTCGCGTCCACTCGATGATGTGCTGACGGAAGTGGCCCAGCTGGCGGCGCAGGGCGTGCGGGAAATCACCTTGCTGGGACAGAACGTCAACGCCTACCGCGGGCGCATGGGCGATACCGCGGAGCGCTGCGATCTGGCGCTGCTGATCACCTATCTGGCGCGCATTCCCGGGGTCGACCGCATTCGTTACACCACCTCGCATCCGGCCGAGTTCTCCGACGCGCTGATCGACGCCTTTGCCGATGAGCCAAAGCTGGCGAGTTACTTGCATCTGCCTGTGCAGGCGGGATCGGATCGCATTCTCGGCATGATGAAACGCGGCTATACGCGTGCACAGTACCTCGACAAGATTCGCCGGATTCGCGCCGCGCGGCCGGATCTGTCGCTGTCGACCGATTTCATCATCGGATTTCCGACCGAGACCGAGAATGATTTCGTCCAGACCATGGATCTGATCGCCGAGGCGGGCATCGATGGGGCTTACAGCTTTGTCTACAGCCCGCGGCCGGGCACACCGGCTTCGAATTTGCGCGATGGTGTGCCGCTTGAGGAGAAACAGCGCCGGTTGGGCATTCTGCAGGACCGGATCCGGACGCAGGACGATACCTTCAAGCGGGGCCTGATTGGCACCTGCCAGCGGGTTCTGGTCGAGCGCGCGGCGCGCAAGGGCGAAGGCTTCATTGCCGGGCGCACCTCGACCAATCGCATGGTCAACTTCGAAGGGCCGCAATCCCTGATTGGGCACTTCGTCGATGTCACCGTGACCGAAGCCACGCCGAATGCGCTGCGCGGGCGCCTGATCGATGGCGGTTCCGCGGCATGAGCGCGCGGCCGTCGCAGGTCAGCGCCGAACTGCTGCTCGACGACGATGAGTCGCAGCGGCTGGTTAATCTGAATGGGCCGTTCGACGCGCATCTGCGTCAGATCGAGCTGCGTCTGGGCATCGAAATCCGCAATCGCGGCAACCGTTATCAACTGCTTGGTGCGCGCCGCGATATTCGTATCGGTGAGGCGGTGTTGACCCAGCTGTTCAATCAGACGCTGGATGACGTCATCACCACCGAGCATGTGCATCTGGCGCTGACTGAACACAGTGTCGATCTTGCGGCCGCAGCCGCCGATGAGACGCAGAGTGGCAGTCACGACGAAGTCGTGGTGCGCACCAAACGTGGGGTCGTGCGCGGCCGGGGCATGCAGCAGAAGGCCTACCTCAAGGCCATTGCAACCTATGATCTGAACTTTGGCGTCGGTCCGGCGGGCACCGGCAAAACCTATCTGGCGGTCGCCAGCGCGGTGCAGGCGCTGGAGCGTGATCGGGTGCGTCGCATCGTACTGGTGCGCCCGGCGGTCGAGGCAGGCGAGAAGTTGGGGTTTCTGCCTGGGGACATGGCCGACAAGGTCAGCCCGTATCTGCGCCCGCTCTATGACGCGCTATATGAAATGCTGGGTTTCGAGCGTGTCGAACGTCTGGTCGAGAAGAGCGTGATCGAAGTGGCGCCGCTGGCGTTCATGCGTGGTCGCACGCTCAACGAATCGTTCATCATCCTCGACGAGGCGCAGAATACTTCGATGGAACAGATGAAGATGTTCCTCACGCGCATCGGCTTTGGCAGCGTTGCGGTGGTCACGGGTGACATGACCCAGATCGACCTGCCCAAGCACCAGGCGTCGGGTCTGAAGCACGCGCTGTCCGTGCTCGCCGGCGTGCCGGGAATCAGCACCACCTTGTTTCGCAAGGAAGACGTCGTGCGACACCCGTTGGTGCAGGCCATTGTGCAGGCTTACGAGGAACACGAGCTCGCAGATCAGGCGTCGCAGGCATGAGCGCCGCAGCCGGGCAGATCGTGATTCAGCGCTGCGTGTCGCCAGCAGGCATTCCGTCGGCGAGCAGCCTGCGCGCGTTTGCGCAGGCGGCACTTCCGCAGCGTCATGGCGAGCTGACCATCCGCATCGTCGATGCCGACGAGAGTCGCGCATTCAACCGCGACTATCGCGGCAAGGACAAACCCACCAATGTGCTGTCGTTCGATGGCGATGGCGAGGTCCTGGGCGATCTGGTGATCTGTGCGCCGGTGGTGGCGCAGGAAGCCCACGAACAGGGCAAGACCGCGCGTGCGCACTGGGCGCATATGGTTGTGCACGGGTGCCTGCACCTGCAGGGCTACGACCATGAGCATGACGCCGACGCCGCGCGCATGGAAACACGCGAAATCCGAATTCTGAAAACTTTGGGCATTGAAGACCCGTACCAATGAGCGACGACGAAAACCATAAACCGGTGGGCGACAACGCCCTGACTCAGTGGTGGAGGCGGATGACCCACAGCCTCGCCGGTGGCCCACGCACGCGTGAAGACCTGATGAGCCTGCTGGGCGAGGCGCGCAGTGCCGAGTTGATGGACGCCGATGCGCTGTCGATGTTCGAAGGGATTCTGGAAACGGCCGAAACCCAGGTTCGCGACGTCATGGTGCCGCGTGCGCAGATGGTCGTGGTCGAGCACGACTGGGCGCTGGATCAGGTGATTGCTGTGGTGGTCGAGTCAGGGCACTCGCGCTTTCCGGTGATCGGCGAGTCCAAGGACGAAGTTGTGGGGATCCTGCTGGCCAAGGACCTACTGAAGTACAACACCGCCAGCGACGGCGTCGATGCATCGAAATTCGATCTGGAGCGCCTGATGCGGCCGGCGGTGTTCGTGCCGGAATCCAAGCGTCTGAATGTGCTGCTGAAGGATTTCAGACGGGGCCGCAATCACATGGCGCTGGTGGTCGACGAGTACGGCGGCGTTGCTGGTCTGGTCACGATCGAGGACGTGCTGGAGCAGATCGTCGGCGACATCGACGACGAATACGACGAGGCCGAAAGTGCGCCGATCCTGAAGCAGGACGATCGCCGCTTCCTGGTCAATGCACTGACGCCGATCGAGGACTTCAACGAATATTTCGGTACCACATTTTCTGATGAAGAGTTCGATACCGTCGGCGGCATGGTCACACATCGTTTCGGGCACATGCCGAAGCGCGGCGAAAGCGTGCGCATTGAACGTTTCAACTTCAATGTGCAGCGGGCCGACAGCCGCCGCGTCTACCTGTTCCAGGTGACCGTTTCGCCGGCATGATCCGCGGCGCGTGGCACTGCGTCGATGATCACTTTACTGCAAGGCGATATCGCTAGACTGCACGCCGTCCGCGTCGAGAGCCTATGCCGAACCTGCTGAAGTCATTGCTGAGCGCTGTTGCTGCCTGCATGCTCGGCGCCGTCATGACATGGGCGTTCGCCCCGACGGGATATCTGCCACTGATTCCGCTGTGTCTGGCTGCACTGTTCATGTTGGCCCGCCACAGTACAGCTCGGCGTGCGCTGCTGCTGGGCTGGCTGTTCGGTGTCGGCCATTTTCTCAGTGGGGTCTACTGGGTTTTCATCAGTACCCACACTTACGGCGGTGCGCCCGCCTGGGTTAGTGCATTGATGCTGGCGGCGCTGGTCGCGTATCTGGGCCTGTTTCCCGCGTTCGTGCTGTATGCCGCGACGCGTTTGCGCCTGTGGCGGTCGTCCTGGGGGTGGCTGGGGTTGGCTGCACTGTGGCTGTTGTCCGAGTTGGCACGCGGTTGGTTGCTGACCGGATTCCCCTGGCTCAGCCTCGGTTATGCAGCGACTGATGCGCCGCTGGCGCGTTTCGCGCCACTGCTGGGGGTGCATGGTATTTCGGTGCTGCTGGTGCTGACGGCGGGGTTGCTCGAATGCGCGCTGCGGCCAGGGCAATCGTTGCCGCTCGTGCGTCGAGCGGCACTGCTGGTGTTGGCGGCGTTACCACTATTGATGTCGTCACTATTGCCGCAGGCGTCGTCTTGGACCCGACCCGCAGGCGCGGCACTGAACGTCGCGGTGATCCAGGGAAACATTTCACAGGATCAGAAGTGGGATCGGAATCTGATCGGCCCGATTCTCGACCGCTATCTGCGCATGACCGAGATGGCGCTGGGGGCGGATCTGGTGGTCTGGCCCGAAGTGGCGGTGACGCAGCCGTATCAGGCCATACGCCGGCCCTATCTGGAGGCGCTGTCGGCGCAGGCGCGGCAGGCCGGCTCCGCAGTATTGGCGGGCCTGATCATTCATGCGGACGATGGTCGCGGCTACTACAACGGCGTCGAAGTGCTGGGCCGCGGCAGCGGCCG
>JBFFJL010000304.1:0-5043 GCA_041555955.1 Nevskiaceae bacterium | reverse complement strand
CCTGCGGCAGTAGGCCTCGCCGGCCTATGATTGGATCGCAAATTGATCTGCGATTTTCTTCATCGCCCAAGTATCTAGCTTGCAATACTCCCACAGGTTCTTATGAATCCGACGCTTTCGTTCGCTTGAAACGTTTTTATCCATCAACTCAAGAAAAGCCAGCTGAGCACCCTGTCCATCCTGCACTTCATCAAGCGCCGCATAGTTCAATTCAGGCACCAGCGCCGGTAGCACTTTCTTGATCGACCATGAGCCCATCATGCTGGGCGCGTAGTAGTAGGAGCGGGTGACGGGCAGAAGATCGACGATGCGGCGGATGATCCCCTGAAGTGGTTCGTTCAGGTCAGGATATGCGGCCGCTAGATTCTTCAGAACTCCGCGCTCAAACCCAGCGTTGTATGCAACGACAGTACCGTCTATCCCCAGGACCTCGATCAGCTTTTCCGCGCACGCACGCATGGGCGCCTCAAAGCCACTGCCCAGAAAACCTTCATGCCTGACCTCGCCTGATTCGCTTTCGATGTGACAGGACCATTGAAACGGAAGCTGCTCATAAGGACGCGTGCCGGCCCACTTCGGCACCGCAAAACTGATGGTCTCGAAATCAAAGTAGTAGCGGGGATATGACCATTCTGATATCGCATGTGCTGCACGTGGATCCAGCTCCGGATTGCCCGATTTCGTCACCCGCCAGACTTTGATGTGGTTGTCCTTGGTAAGCAATTCAGCAGGCACATCACGTAGGTCCATATACCCCGCCTCCTGAAGCTGCCCGATCAGTTTTGCGCCATGAGGAAGAATGCTTACGGGATATTCAGGCTGATCTTGTGGTTTGCAGTAACTGATGAATGGGCAGTCGTAGGGCGAATGACACTGACGTCCCATTTCGATCTGCGGTTCTTCCCCCTGCATGACCGCCTTGCCGTTGGCCACCCAACCTTCGACAAGTCCAAGAAGGGGGGCGATCTGTTCTGTAACCTCAACCTCCTTCAACAGTCCCTCATATCGCCCGGCACCGGGGTAGACGAATGTATTGTCAATATGAGCAAGACTGACCCTTTTGATATCCAAACCCGCCTTTTTCGCGACCCATGCCTGAATGGCGCAATCCCGCAGATAGACATCTTTGACCGAGGTTGACGATTTGACCTCGACAATTTGGTACCCACCTTCATCAGGAAGCAGAATATCCACCCGAACCAGAACGCCCCCTGCGGAGAAGGTTGCCTCATACAGCGGGCACCCGGTTGCCTGTTCAATGGCGGCGGTGGTTTCTTGAAGCGCGCTCGCCAGGTCATTCTCAGGAGAGATAAATATTCCTGCCCCATAGAGCTGGCGGGCGATATCACCTACTTGGTTTCCGGTATCGAAGGCTTGCTGCATCGCAGCCGGAACCTCGATGAGATCCTTTCGATAAGTTTCCAGCCAAAGTCGCTTTGGACACTGCAATGAACTGATGAGTTTGGACTTGGAAAGGTTCCCCTTTCTACGGGTCGTCGTGTTGGTGTCCATATCTACGCCTTACCCGCCTCCTCGAGATACACCTGCACGTGTAGGTTCTGCTCACGGACCAACATTCCCAAGCGAACCGTAGCACGCGTCATCCCACAACAAGTCACTGGACGCGATGACCAGCTCCCCGATGCCCTCGAAGATCAGTTGATGTTCACGTCTGTAGAAATCGTCCTTGCTGACTCTGGCGACGACGTCGTCAAAGTACCGGGGATCCAGCAGTAGTCCGCCCAAAACAGCTTGTTCGGCCTCGGTGGAATGCGGTGGAAGCGCTGGCGCGAATCGCTTCATCAATAGAATGCCTCAGTGGCGGAAGGCCACTACAAGTTCCAGGACTGCATCACGTACACAACGAGGCAGCACAGACATCGCGCACCCAGGGAGCTTAGCTAAGTTACTATCTCGTAGCGCCTGAGGTCACTGTGGAACGCCAAGAAGTCTCCCTCTTCATCAAGCCAACCAATGATCCCGCTCAAAGGTTCACGGTAGTAGCAAGATCCGGCGCCGCCTTCGATATCGAGTATCGGCGGGTCGATGATCTCAATGACCACCACCAGATCCCCATAGTCCGGCCACTTGCGATTCTTGAGCCCACTTTTCCATCGAACAATCGATCCAGGCCGCATCATCCGCAGCTGATTGTCAGTGAGTCGAGTGAAATATTCTGTTAGAGCCTTGCGTAACCGCAGTTCACCTTTTGTCGACTCGTCAGTGTCCGAGGACACCAGCTTGAGATACGGCGGGTTTAGATCAACTGTCGTCATTGTTGCCTCCTGGCTGCGCAAGAGTACAAACGCAACGCGACATTATGTGTCGCGACCAAACACCGCCGAGCAAGTACGGATTCAGTCATTTGGATGGAACCTGCGACACGACCCGTCGCCTTCTCAGGAAGTTTCGCCGCAGCAACTATCAACGCCACCTGACGAGAAACACGCTTCGTTGTTCGATGAATGCGGCCAGGCACTGCGGTGACAACGCGGCCTCTGGGGGTTTCTTCGGCATGCGCACGCGCAAGCGTGTCAATCGGCTCGATACGCGACGTTCGAGATCGACAGGGCCGATCCGTTTGACTACATTGAGCGATTCCACGCCCCGAGGAAGCGGCAAAGTGACCCAAGGCATCTCTCAACAACATCTGGCCCGAGGGATTAGGTCATTCGGTCGTAAAACCGTGGGTCGCTGTCCCAAGCAGGGCCCAGAACTGTCCCTAATCTGTCCCATACGAAAATAGACCGTTTCGGGGCAAATCAGAGAAACGGTCAATCGACGTTCGCCGAGCAATCCATCGCGCAGCAAAAAGCCCGACTGAAACAGTGTTCAATCAGGCTCTAAGCCATTGATTTTGGTGCGCCCGGAGGGATTCGAACCCCCGACCCTCGGCTTCGGAATGCATATAGGTATGCACCGATAAAGCGTGTCGTTGCATTTTATTTTATATAGAACAGCATATTAGGTAGACTATTCCGCCGCGGCACTGGGTTGATTTTGGCGGATAACGCATCATAGAGTTACTCGTTGCGTTATGAGCGATATGATCGTTATGACCACATCTCTGCCGGTTGTCGAGCATACAGTTCGCAGCGTACTGATTCCGCTCAGCGCGCTGTCACCTCATCCTCGGCTGAATAGCACCTCGAAAGCGAAGGGCCGCTTTCCCGACCTTATCAGCGGCCTTTCGAGCCACCTGATGATTTTCTTGATGCGCCCGCCTGTGGTCACTCCTGCGGGCGATGGGCGCTACTACGTCCTGGCAAACCTCCGGACGGTCGAGTGGCAAAGACACTTTCAAGGTATTCGAGGGGATTCGGAGCCACATGTAGGCGCCCTGGTTGTCGAGCCCGTCACTGACGAAGACGTCGCAGCATGGAATCTGGCAGGGCAATCACTGATGCCCCTGCTACTCGGCGAACTCAGCACCCGAGAGGAGCGTCAGGCCCTGGCGGACATCAAGGCCGCCGGAATTCCGGAAATGAACGTTCACCGTCTTCCGCGTCGACAGCGATTGCATCCATTGACGCGTCGATAGCTGCGAAGTGGCCATGAACGAGTTCGAGCTGGCCAACCTGCGCCAACGTTTCAGATCGCGGTACCCCCACCTCCCCGATCCGCTCATTCTCGCCACCCAACTCGGGATTCCGCCCGATCTGCGGTACTTGCGCGATGGCTTGCGGCTCTCGCGCCCCTGCATCTCGGCATTTGCCGACGAACTGGCCGGATACCTTCGCGCAGTACCCGGTGCTCGCCTGGAAGTCGACGACCTGCTCACAACTCTAGACACCCTCGCCGCTTGGGTGGACCAGCAAGACTGGAGCACGGACGATCCCAGGCTCCGAGCCATGGCCAGACCGAATGGGTCGGCTGCGCATCCGCTTAATGGCTACTGCCTCGGCGTGCTGCATCACTGGTCGAATCTCTTCTACACCCTGGAGCCATCGACAGGGGCGGTGCACCCGAGAGCTGTCAATGTGCAGCCATACGAAGAACTCATGCGGGAGTTCTCGAGTTATGTCGTCGCCGCGCAGTCGACAATCGAACCCGAGAGCTACCTGATCTATTGCAGGGGCTGGTGGAAGAACGGGCGACAGCCAGACGTTTCGCCTTTTGACGATCCACGCCTGGCCAGCCGAGTGGCCGGCGCGTCGCGAGCGATGCGTCGAATTTCACTGGTCGAGTACCGGACGCTCTTTCTGGCACTGGCAGACGTTCAGGCTGAGCAGCCGTTCCACGCCAGGGTGTTCGACGCGCTGTTGCGGCACTGGCGGGAGGATGAGCAGGATATTCTTGAAGCGATCGCTCGGCTGATTGAGGACGTCAGGCCGGGTTGGCTGAGACCGGGCGCGGACGGCGTCGACCGTAGCACCGGAACTAGGGTCTCCGGCAAAAAAACCGTACGACAGAAATTCCGCGACGGCTACGTGCGAATTGCCGACAGCGATGTCATTGCCGAGTTGATCGAAACCGACAATGAACAGGTTTTCGAGATCCTGCGGCCGCTCCCCCCAACTCTCGAGACACATCAGAGGTCAACGGATCCGGGAACCGATGGGGATAAGACGCTTGCCGCAGGTGTCGATACGGACGGGCAGCAGTGGATGCCTGTTTCGGACCTGGTCGAAGGTGACGTTCTAGAGTCGATTCTTTTGCCCGACGACGAGGACCACGGTGCAGAGCAAGGACCGACAGCCCCCCGTCAATCGGAAAGGCTCGCATCCCACTGGGCCCAGCAACACCTCCGGCGTTTTCATTTTGCACATGCACTGTGGCTAGACCGCCTGCGACTGAGCGACGTCCGAAAGCGATTTGACCGGATGCTTGCCGAGCCCGGGAACTCGACAAATTGCCGGGTGCTTACCTGTTTGCACGCGGCGCTCGCGACTGGCCGTTCGCTGAAGGCGGCGACGAAGCTGCATATCATCAACGACATTCCGCGAGCATCGCCGGACCCCGACGCACTCTGTTATCACCCGGAGCTGAAGCGGTGGATGCTGCCCGTTCCTCCGCCGGCCTGGAATGATCGGCCCAGGCAGG
>JBFFJL010000303.1:0-5055 GCA_041555955.1 Nevskiaceae bacterium | reverse complement strand
GGGCGGTGAAGTCCAGGCCTTGCTGGATGCGGATCAGGACAGCTTTGTGATCCCGGACGATCAGATTGCGGCCAGCAGTGCCGGTTCGGTATTCACGGCCTACCTGCAGCTGGGCATCGAACATCTGCTGTCGGGGCTGGATCACGTGCTGTTCGTGCTGGGCCTGCTGCTGCTGGCGCGGCGCGGCCGCGTGCTGCTGTTGACGATTACCGCCTTCACTCTCGGGCATAGCCTGACCTTGGCGCTGGCGGTCCTTGGGTTCGTGCGCGTCAATGCGGCGCTGACCGAATTGCTGATCGCGCTGAGCATCGTCTGGCTGGCGCTGGAGGTGGTGCGCAACCGGACCGCTGGTGCCGGCTGGGCCGCACGCCGGCCGTGGGCGCTGGCGGGCGGCTTCGGTCTGCTCCATGGTCTCGGTTTCGCCGGGGCGCTGGCGCAGGTTGGGGTGCCCGCGGACGCGATTCCGTTGTCGCTGCTGGGCTTCAATCTGGGCATTGAATTGGGACAGCTGGGGCTGGTTGCGGCTGCGTTGAGCCTTGCGCGGCTGTGGCGCGCGCGGGTGTTGGCGCCGACCTCGGTCCCGGCTTGGCGTGGCGTGTCGGGGTATCTGATTGGCTCGATCGCCAGTTACTGGAGCTTTGAGCGCTTGGGGGCGTTAGTTTATTAGACGCTGATTTAATTGGATTATTTGAAAACTTGGCGGAAATGCTGCATCGCAGCAAAAGCAGTGCAACCAGACTATAATGTTGCAATGCAACATCAAGCCGATTCGTCGGGAGAAAAGCACATGCGTCACACATCAAAACTTTGGCTGCGGCCGCTGCTGTTGGCGGGTCTGATGCTCGGAGCACTGTCTCCAGTGGCTTACGCAGCGCAGACGGAGGAGTCCGCCGACGCGGTGCTGGAATGCATGCGCGCCAATGTGCCGACTTCGGTGCGCGTGCAGCAGATCGAACTGGAAGCCACCGACCGCGCCGGCGAGACCCGGATTGTCGGCGGGCGCCTGTATGCCCGGCTGGAGCCGCAGGAAGATGGCGGCCGCCGCGTGCGCGCGACCTTGCGCGTCGACACACCGGACTATCTGGCCGGTGCGGCCTATCTGGTGCGCGAGTTCGAGGCCGAACGCAGCGATGGCATGTATGTGTTCCTGCCGTCGGTCAAGCGCGTGCGCCGGGTCAGCGCCGAGTTTGCCGACGGGGCGTTGTTGGGCACCAACTTCAGCTACTACGATTTCAAGCAGATCCAGAATGCATTCGGCGATGCCAGCGCAAAACGGCTGCCGACTCGAAGTTGCAGAATCGTGATGTCGACGTCGTCGAGTTCACGCCATCGAGTGAATCCGTATCGACCTACACCCGTGTGCGCGCGTTGGTTGATCAAAAGACCTGCGTGCCCCTGCAGATCGACTTCATCGAAGGCGAGAAGGTGCACAAGCGCTGGAGCGTCGAGCCGTCGGCACTGCGTCAGAGTGGTGACTACTGGTATGCGGCGGTGTCGGTGATGCGTGATCTGCAGGACGGCACGCAGACACTGTTGCGCGTGCTCAACGTCAAGAGCGACACCCAGGTGCCGGCGCGTTACTTCGAACCTGGCACTTTCTATCTCGGGAACTGACCGCGGGCGCAGTTCTCGCTAATCTCGTCGTTCCAAAATGACTGGTGGACGACGATGCAAACTGCGCATCCGATGCTGGAGCCGGTGATTGCACTGGTGCTGTGGACCTTCGTGATCTGGGCGTGGATGTACGCGACGCGCATTCCCGCGATCATGGCTGCGAAGATGGTGCTGGATCCCAACCGGATCAAAGGCAAGCAGATGGCCGAACTGCCTCCGCAGGTGCGCTGGAAGGCGGACAACTACAACCATCTGATGGAGCAGCCGACGCTGTTCTACGCCGTCGTGCTGTCGCTGGCGGTGATGGGGGATGCGAGCGCCTGGACCCTGGGCCTGGCCTGGGCCTACGTCGGTCTGCGTGTGCTGCACAGCCTGGTGCAGACGCTGATCAACAAGATCAAAGTCCGCTTCAGTCTGTTCGTGCTGTCGTCGCTGGTGTTGCTGGCCTTGGCGATCCGCGCGGCGCTGCAGTTGTGCTGAAACGTCGACTGCACTGACTCGCGCATCCGGATGATCCGGAGACTGCGCGCGACTGCGACAGTACGCGCAGGTCCGGATAGGAGGAATCAGTGCGCAGACTGCAAGACAAGGTTATCGCCGTACTGGGCGCGGCGAGCGGGATTGGCGCCGCGACTGCGCGGAGACTGGCTGACGAAGGTGCGGCCGTCATCATCGGCGACGTCAACCTTCAAGGCGCACAGGCGGTTGCGGAGTCGATCCGCGCGCAGGGTGGCGTCTGCAGCGCAGTGGCCTGCGACATTGCCGAGGAGGACGCGGTGCGTGCCTTCATGCGCGCGGTTTCCAAGGCGCATGGCGGACTTGATGGCATGCACGTCAATGCCGCCGACATGCGAGCGCTGCAGTCCGATACCGACGCGCTCGATGTGCCGCTGGAGATCTTTGATCGCACCTTGGCCGTGAACCTGCGCGGGCATCTGCTGTGCACGCGCTACGCCTTGCCGCTGATGTTGTCGCGCGGGGGCGGTGCGATCGTCTATACCAGCTCCGGTGCGGCCGATTTTGGTGAGGGCACGCGCCTGAGCTACGCGGTCAGCAAGAGCGGGCTGCACGCCTTGATGCGACATGTCGCCACGCGCTGGGGCAAGGACGGGGTGCGCGCCAATGCCATTGCGCCCGGACTGGTCATCACCGAGCAACTGCGCGATCACTTTCCGGAAGCGGCACGTCAGGCGACGCTGGCCATCACGCGCTGTGCACGCCTCGGTGAGCCGGAAGACATCGCGGCGATGGTGGCGATGCTGATGTCGAACGACGGAGCCTGGATCACCGGGCAGGTGATCGGCGTTGACGGTGGCGCGATGCTGCGCTGAGCGATCGCGTTAGCGGGCGTCGGCGATCCAGGTTTCGGTCTGCGCCCAGAGTCGCGTAGCAACGTCAACGTCGTCGGCGTTTTGGCTGGCCGGCACAGGGGCGCAGTTGCGGAAATAGCGTCCGCCCTGCAGCTGCGGCGCGCTTGCGCAGTGGATGCTCGTCTGTGCGCCTTCGGTTGGCGTCAGCAGAAAATACCGTTCGATCGGCGCCAGTGCGTTGCGTAATGATTCGATGACCGGATTGCCGGCCAGGCCCTTGCTGGCGATATTGGTGTAGACCGCGCCAGGATGCAGGCAGTAGGCCTGCAATCCAGCTTCGGCGTGGCGGCGCTGCAGTTCAAACGTGGCATGCACCAGCGCCAGCTTTGACCGGCCGTAGCTGACCCAGGAATCATGCCGCGCCGGCGGCACGAACAAGCCGGCGTTGTTGCCTTTGTGATGCAACTGCGACACGACGTTGACCACACGCGCATCGCCGGTATGCGTGGCCGCGGTCAGCAGCGCCGGCAGCAGGCCCAGCGTCAACTGCATCGTGCCGAGGTAGTTCGTGCGCCAGTGAATCTCGATGCCGTCCGCGCTCAGCTGCGGCGTCTTGTGCTGCGACAGCAGGTCGAGATGAATGCCGGCGTTGTTGATCAGGATATCGAGCGCACCGCCATGCCGGTGCAGATCGCTCGCGACGAAGGCGTCGACCGATGCGCGTTGTGTCAGATCCAGTGTCATTGCCTCGACCGGAACAAAGCGCACGCCGCTGGCGCGCAGGTCTGAATTCAGTCGATCGGCCAGCGCCTGCGGCGCGCTGCGGCTGGTCACCGTCACCTGTGCGCCGCGGCTGGCGAGAATGCGCGCGGTTTCGAAGCCGATCGAACCGGCAGCCGCGCCGGTGACAATCACGCGGCGGCCCGTCATCGCCACCGGTTCGGCGATACGGGCGTGAGTGAACAGTCTGCGAAGCGAAAATCCGGTCACGGCGAGCGCTGCTGAGGGGAGGAATCCAGCATATCCGGTGCGCGCCGCAGCCAGGTCCCCCGCATGGACGACTTGGGCGATCCGGGCTTCGCCGTCATCCCAAAGGGTGATGTCGGGGCATCGGGAAGGTTCGAAGATGGCCGCTCAGGTCGTACGGATAATTCACAGGAGGAGACGATGACCCAGGCGAGCTTTCCCGCCGGTGCAGTGTTGGTGTTCGGCGGCAGCGGCGGTATCGGTCAGGAAGTGGCCAAGAGCTTCGCACGCGCCGGTAGCGATGTGGCGATCGTCTATCGCTCCAAACAGGACGTCGCCGAGCGCGTGGCCGGTGAGATCCGTGACGTCGGGCGCAAGGCCAGCGTGCATGCGGCTGATGTGCGTGAGCCGGATCAGGTCACGGCGGCGGTCGCCGCGGCGGTGGCTGCGCACGGCGCGATTCATACCGTGGTCTGGGGTGCTGGCCCGGTGGTCGAGCAGGTTCTGATTGCCGACACCACGCCGGAGCTGTGGCGCAAGTCGATCGACATCGAGGTGCACGGCTTCTTCAATGCGGTGCAGGCAACGCTGCCGCAGTTGCGCAAGCAGGGCGGCGGTTCCTATGTGCATCTGGGCTCGGCCGGGCACGTCTGGTGGCCGGCGAAGGACGGTCTGTCGGTCGCGCCGAAAGCCGCCAATGAGGCCTTGATCAAGGGGCTTGCCAAAGAGGAAGGCCGCAACAACATCCGCGCGAATTCGGTACTGGTCGGTGTGATCGATGCGGGCATGTTCCACGAGCTGCTCAAGCGCGGCGTGTTCGACGACAAATGGACCGAGGAAACGCAGAAGCTGCTGTGCATCAAGCGCTGGGGCAAGCCGGAGGAAATCGGCAGTGCCGCGGTGTTTCTTGCCACCAATGGTTACGTCACCGGACAGCAGATCAACGTTTCCGGTGGTTTCGGAATCTGACCCATCAAATCCGAGTCTGGGGAGAGTGCCATGACACTTGCACTGGAAGATATCGAGCGGATCAAGCGGCTGAAGTATCGCTACTGCCGCTGCATCGACACCGCCAACATCGACGAGCTGACAACGCTTTTCACCGAAGACGCCAGCGTGCTCTACGTCGGTGGCAGCTATCGCTTTGAGGCCGAGGGCCGCAGCC
>JBFFJL010000302.1:0-5074 GCA_041555955.1 Nevskiaceae bacterium | reverse complement strand
GCACGCATGAACCTCAGCCCGGTATCGTCAGTGGCACACTGCGTGTTGCCGGCGGCAGGGTCGACATCACGCGGCGGTCGTGCGCGGGCACGATGACCAAGTCGGGTTTTGCCATCTTCAGCAGATGCAGCTTGATCAGCGCGTCACGCACACCCTCGGCATCCTCGTCGACCAGCACGCGCGACAACCAGGGCCGTTCCGCCGGCAGGTCCACGCCCTCGTGCTGCCAGGCCAGGTCGCCGATCAGCGCATAGCTAACGCCGTCGGCGCTGTGCACGAAGGCAATGATCGAACCGGGCGTATGCCCTCCAGCCGGGACCAGCACCACCGAACCGTCACCAAACACATCGTGGCTTGCCGGGAAGCCCCAGTACGCTCCCCCCTCGAAATCGTAGATGCGGTAGTTCAGCTCGCCCAGCGAGCGCGCCAGCGTGGACTTGTCACCGCCTTCGCGAATGAAATCGCGCTCGGCCTGGTTGATCCATACCGGCACCCCGCGCAGATCGTCGAGTCCGGAGACGTGATCCCAGTGCGCGTGCGTCAGGATCACACCGGCGATGCGCTCCGGCGCCAGGCTGGCGCTGGACAGCTGATCAACCACCGGAATCTCCGGCGTGATTTTCGACATCTGCCGCATCAGCCACGGGATCGTTTCGGTGTGCTTGATCACGTTGCGACCGAATCCGGAGTCGAACATCAGGATGCCCTTGGGATGTTCGACCACGACCACATCCATGCCGAATTCGATGGTCTCGAATGGACCGCCGCGGTAGGCAAACGCGCCCTGTGACTCCATGCGCCCAGCCATGAACACACCGACCCGCATGTTCGCCGGCGGCTGCGGCTGGATCAGTTCCAGCGCCGTCGGCGGCGCCGTCACCGGCAAGGTCGCCGGCGCGAAGCTCCACGCCAAGGCGCCGGCGCCGATCGCCAGCAGCACCAGAATCGCGTAACTCACTATTTTCATCAAAAGTTCTCGGATCAATGAATGCGCGGCGTCAGAACGCCGCCAACGGCATGTTCAGACAGGTGTCGTCGAGCCGCATCAGCAGCTCGGCAGCGCGCGCAGCGCGGGGTAGCTCGTAGCGGAAGAAGTAGCGACAGGCACGCAGCTTTCCGTCATAAAAATCGCGATCGACGTCCGCCGCCGTCTGCAGACCACGTTGTGCCTGCCGCGCCTGCCGCAGCCACAGCCAGGCCACGACGATATGCCCGAGCATCTCCAGATATGCCGAGGCATTGGCCAGGAACAGATCCACCTCGCCCTTGGCGGCGATCATGCCCAAGGTCTGGGTCACGCGCACAGCAGCATCACAGGACTGCTGCAGCGCCTGCGCGTACTCGCTGAGCGTCTCGTCACCGCGTGCAGTTTCGATCTCCTCGTGAATGCGCGCCAGCAGCAGCTGCAGCGCGGCGCCGTTCTTCATCATCGCCTTGCGCCCCAACAGATCCAGCCCCTGGATGCCGTTGGTGCCTTCGTGAATCGGATTCAGGCGGTTGTCGCGATACAGGCGTTCGACCGGATAGTCGCGGGTATAGCCGTAACCTCCGAGCACCTGGATCGCAAGCTTGTTGGCTTCCAGACAGAACTCACTGGGCCAGGCCTTGGCGATCGGCGTCAGGATTTCCAGCAGCAGATGCAGCGACTCGCGCCGCGTGGCGTCCTCGATTGCCGCCATCTCGTCGACCAGCCGCGCGCAGTACAGGCACAGCGCCAGACCGCCTTCAACATAGGCCTTCTGCTGCAGCAGCATGCGGCGCACATCGGTGTGCTCGATGATCATCACCTGCGGCGAATTCGGGTCCTTGGCCGAAGCCGGCCGGCCCTGCGGCCGGTTGCGCGCGTAGTCCAGCGCGAACTGATAGCCGGCGTAGCCGAGCATCGTGGCACCGAAGCCGACGCCAATGCGCGCCTCGTTCATCATGTGGAACATGCAGGCCAGACCGTGATGCGGCTGCCCGACCAGCTCACCGGTGCAGGCCTCGGACTCGCCGAAGCTCAGCACCGTATTGACGGTGCCGCGATAGCCCATCTTGTGATTCAGGCCGACCAGGCGCACGCCGTTGCGCCGACCCAGCGCGCCGTCGTCACCGACTTCAAACTTGGGCACGATGAACAGCGAAATGCCCTTGGTCCCGACCGGTGCGCCGTCGATGCGCGCCAGCACCAGATGCACGATGTTCTCCGACAGATCGTGCTCGCCACCGGAGATCCACATCTTGTTGCCGACCAGCTGATAGCTGCCATCGGCCTGCGGGATCGCACGCGTTCGGATGTCGCCCAGTGACGAGCCCGCCTGCGGCTCGGACAGGCACATCGTGCCGAAGAAACGCCCCTGCAGCATCGGCCGCATGTAGCGCGCCTGCTGCGCGTCACTGCCATGCGCCCGCAGCAGATTGGCGGCGGCTGCCGTCAGAAACGGATAGCCGGCGGTACCGACATTGGCCGCGCTGAAGATCCCCAAGGCTGCGGACGACACCGTGTACGGCAACTGCATGCCACCGACCTCGGTCTCAAACGCCGCCGACAGGAACCCCGCCTCGATATAGGCGTCCAGCGCCTGCTTCACCTCGGGGATCAGATGCACGCGCTCACCATCGAAGGTGGGTTCATTGGCATCGAGTTTGGCTGCATGCGGCAGGAACTGCTCCACCGCCAGGGTGTGCGCCGCTTCGATCACGGCATCGAAAGTCTCGCGGTCGTGGTGCGCAAATCGCGGATAGGCGCACAAAGCGGCGATGTCCAGGACCTCGTGCAGCAGAAAATCGAGATCCCGACGATTGATCAATTCCGGCATGAAGACTCCCCAGTCCCGTCGGTTGGTTCTTGTGCAGGTCAGGACACTAGCCTTGTGCCGTGGCGCGGCGCAAGCCTGCGCGCCGAGCGCACAGCGGGGATAATTGCGCCACTCACGATTCCACGGAACTCCCGATGACGAGCACACCTCTGGACGCACTGCGCGCACCGCCGCCTCGCCTGCTGGCACTGGAGCTGCGCGCCTGGACCGAACTCGGCCGGCTGCCGCTGCACTACCGGACCTTGCTGCGCGACCTGCCGCAGGGCGACGGCCATGCTGTGATGGTCCTGCCAGGCTTTGGCGCCGGTGACACCGCGACCCTGCCACTGCGGCATCTGCTGAAGAAGCTCGGCTACGCCAGCTACGGCTGGGCGCAGGGCGTCAACCTCGGCATGCGCGGACCGCTGCGGCAGGCGCTGACTTCACGCCTGCATCTGCTAGGCGAACGTCATCACGGCCCGGTCAGCCTGATCGGCTGGAGCCTGGGCGGCGTGTTCGCACGCGAAATCGCCCGGCATCAGCCACAGACAGTGCGCCGCGTGATCAGTCTCGGCAGTCCGATCAACGGACATCCGAGCGCCAACAACATGGATGCGCTGTTCAAGCTGATGAATCCGAAGCAGGCGACCGCACCGGATCTGGAAGGCTTCCGCCGCCGCATCGTCGCACCACCGGTGCCGTGCACCGCGATTTACAGCCGCACCGATGGCATCGTTGCCTGGCCCTGCTGTCTCGAAGAGCCCGCGGACAATACCGAAAACGTGGAAGTGCATGGCAGCCACATGGGCCTGCCGTTCAACGCCGGAGTGATCCGCGTGATCGCCGAGCGGCTCGCACGCCCCGCAAGACCATGAGCAGCGCTTGTACCCGGCGTGACGCTAACGCGTCACTGATCCCAGGATCTCCTGCAGCCCGGCGGCGCGGATCTGCTGCGCCTGTTCGGCGTCGCGCGCCAGCAGCGCGCCGGCGAACGCCAGCGCGTTGATGTTGATGCCGTGCCATTCGGCGCGCGTGCGCGGCACCACCATCATCCAGCGTCGCGTCATCAGCCAGTTGTAGTTTTCGCAGACGTCATTGCCGTCATTCGGCTCGATGTCGACCGCGCGCAGCAGCGCCCGATAGCGCGCCAGATCGTCGGCCGGCGTATCCGCAGCGCCGCGCACCTGCAGCGCATGCGCAAACGGCAGCACGTCGATGTACTGAATCTGCTGCTTCGACAGCGCTGGCGTGATCGCGGCTTCGATCGGCAGTCCGTGAACCTGCGGCTGCAGCGAGCGCGGCACCCACTGCAAATGTTTGTGCGGCTGGCTCGCTCCGGCCAGGCCGCCGCCGTTATAGAACAGCAGTCCATCAAGCCGCGTATTGAGTTGTGATGCGGCCGCAAAGTCCGCAATCGTCAGCGGCGCACGCTGCGATTCGAAGTCCACGGTGACCAGCAACAGATGCGGCTCGATCACATTGAACTTGTTCAGCAGCAGCACGTGCGCCGGTGCCACATGGGCGACGTACAGCGCCGGCTCATACGGCAGAAAAGGGTCTGACGGCTTATCTGCGCGCGGACCCGCGGACGTTGCCTGTTTGCGCCGCAGGTTGTCGACAATGCGCAGCGCGAAGTCGATGCCGTCGGCGGAATAGGTTTCGAACTGCGTTGGAATCGGCTGCAGCGCGCCGCTGGCGCGCGCGGCGGCGGCCACCGCCTCGGAGTGCTGCAGCAACGCCGCACCATCGGCGGGAAGGTCGAAATACTTGGAAGTCATCATTCAATTGCCGGGGTTCGGACCGATGCCAACTCCAGCGGCGCTTTCCACGGCACCTGCTCAGCCAGCACACTTCGCGCCCATGCTAAACCGCCGCACCCGCTGCCGGAACCGTGTACTGCTCTGCATCTTCGCGATGCTGGCGCAGTTGCTGTTGCCGATCGCGCACGCGGCTGGCATGGCACTGCGCAGTGGCAACCCGTTGAGCCTGATGTTCTGCGGCAATAGCACCGGACACGCTGCAGCGCTGTACACCCAGCTGCCGGAAGAAGTCCGGCGGCGCGCTGGATCAGAAATCTGCGCAACAGCTGCCACCTGCCTGCGCGCTGTGCGCCGCAGTTCACGGCGCACATCTGGCCGGCACCCCGGCAACACCCCTGCCGCCGTCGGTGGAGCCGATTCCCACGGTTCGACTGGCAACGCTGCCGGTCCGCGATGCCGCCGCCATCCATCCCCACTGAGCCCGACGATTCAGAAACCTCTCACGCACCGCGTATTCGGTATCGCCACAATCGAACG
>JBFFJL010000301.1:0-5090 GCA_041555955.1 Nevskiaceae bacterium | reverse complement strand
GTGTTCGGGATTCAGCTGCCAGAACAGATCGTAGTTGAATGCGACGCTGTCGCCGGCCTGCGGCGCTCGCTCGGGAACCCAGTAGGCCACGATATTGTCGTTGGTCTCGTCCGGGGTCGGAATCATCCCCAGCTCCCCCCGGCCTTTGCCCCATTCGCCCTTGGGCTCGACCCAGGCGCTGGGACGGGTTTCGTAGCGGGCTTCGAGGTCCTCGAAGTGGCCGAAATCGCGGTCACGCTGCAGCAATCCAAACCCGCGCGGGTTGGTGGTGCCGAATGAGGTGATCAGCAGACGGCGCGGATTGACCAGCGGGCGCCAGACCCATTCGTGGTCGGTATGCACCAGCAGCCCGTCGGAGTCATGCACTTCGGGGCGGTAATCCTCGACTGGCGCGGGCTGATTTTCGCCGTACATGAACATGCTGGTCAGCGCACCAATGCCGATCTTGTTGACCTGGCTGCGGAAGAACAATTTGCAGCTGACTTCAATGCGGGTGTCATCACCCGGGCGCACCTTGAAGCGATAGGCGCCGGTCATGCGCTGTGAATCGAGCAATGCATAGATCGTCAGCTGGCGATCTTCAGCGCGTGGCCACTCGATCCAGAACTCCGTGAATGACGGGAATTCTTCGCCGGTGAGTTCGCCGGTATCGACCGCCAGACCCCGCGCAGACAGGCCGTAGCGCTGTCCTTTGCCCAGCGCGCGGAAGTAGCTCGCGCCCTGGAACACGATCAGCTCGTCCTTGTAGGCGTCGCTGTTGAGCGGGTAGTGCACGCGGAAGCCGGCAAAGCCCAGATCCTTGAGTTCGTCGACTTTGATCTCGTTCTTGCCGTAGTCGAAATCGCGCGCGTCGTAGCGCAGCGGCTTGACGCCCTCGGCGGTGACCAGGTTCAGGCGAATCTCACGGTCGTAATAGCGGCCGGGGTGCAGCAGTTGGATCTCGAACGGAATGCGCGAGCCGCGCCAGATCGCGTGGTCGGGGCGGAAGCGGATATCACGGTACTGGTCGTAGTTCAGGTTCGCCAGGGTCGGCGGCAGCTTGACCTCGGGTTTCTCGTACGGTTTCTCTGCCAGCTTGGACGCCTTCTTGGCGACATCGTCGAGATCGAATGCCTGGGCTGGCACTGCCAGCAGCAGTACCGTAAGAACGAAGCAGCGACGCAGGATGGCCGGCATGGGTGGGGATCGGTAGGACAATAGTTGGATTTTAGAACCGCAAGTATGCCTCTGTTGCGAGGCACTGCGCCAAGCCTTACTGACCCGGCTCGGCCTGTACACCCAGTCGAACGCGGTAGATCGGATAGGGCGCGTGTGCGGCGATCGAGGATGGCAGCTTGCCGAGCACGTGCTGCAGGCTCGAGCTACTGATGTAGAGCCAGCCCTCGGGTCCGAAGCTGAAACCGTCAGGCCAGCGCAGGCGCTCGCTCTGCAGCAAGGTGGCCATCGACCCGTCCGGGCGCAGCTCGACGATGGCCGAATGCTCCAGATCCGACAAGTAGATCGTGTCGGCGTTGTCGATCGTGAGTCCGTCGGTCATGGTTTTGGGGGCAAATACTTCCACCTGACCGGCCAGCGTGGCGGCATCGATGTGCGGGTCGCGCAGGGTGGCGGTGCGGATGCGATACAGATTCAGATCGGTCACCGGGGCGAAATACAACCACTCGCCGTTCCGATCCAGCACGATCGAGTCTACGCCGGGGCGAATGGCGATCAAGCCGAACAGCTCCATCCGGCGGCCCTGAACCTTGGGAACGTAAAGGTCCGGCAATACCGCAGGATGCTGTTCCAGCAGGCGGCGAGCCTGATGCGCGGCAACGTCGTAGACGATCAGCGCCGGGCGCTTGCCGAAAAAGCTGGCGTCGGCGATGTAGATCCATTGGCCATCCGGCGACACCTGAAAATCGTTCAGATGCGAGCCGAGGCCGGCCAGCTCGCGCGGGAATTCGTATTCGTGAACGACGTCGCCGCGGTTCAGATCGAAGGCCAGCAGGCGCGCCGGATGCAGGCCATGCTGGCCGTTGTCCAGGGTCCACAGGCGGTTCTGGCGGTCAATGCGCAGTGACAGTACGTCACGGAAATGCTGCGCCGAGGTCCTGGCCTGCTGGAAGTCGACCGACGGCCAGGGTTGCATGTGGCCATCCACCAGTTCAACCACGCTCCACTTTGGATGCGATTCCGGATGCAGCGTGACGAATACGCGGCCGTCCGCGGAAACGGCGATATTGCCCGGTGGGGTCGGCAGTTCCGCGACGACTTCCAGCGCGGATTCGGGCAGGCGCGGTTCGCCGGTGTGGCGGTCAGGGAAATCGCCGCCGCCGCCATACAGCCCCTTCAGGATGCCCGCCACGCCGGCGAGCAGGAGGACAAGTACGAGGGTCGCTTTGATCAAGCCTCGCATGGCCGGCCTCGGATCAGCTTTCGGACGGCGTATCGCGCGCCATGCTGAAGTCGTCGTAAATCGAACGCATGCGATTCACCAGCAGGCAATACAGGTCCGCAGTGCTCTCGGCGTCATAAATTGCCGAGTGCGCCGCTTCGGCGTCGTAGCCCAGGCCGGTAGCCTGCAGCGCGCGCGCCAGCACGGTCTGCCCCAACGCGGCGCCGGCCAGCGTGGCCGTGTCGAATACGCTGAATGGATGGAACGGACAGCGCTTGGTGCTCGTGCGCTCGACAGCGGCATTGACGAAGCCGAGATCGAAATGGGCGTTGTGCCCGACCAGGATCGCCCGGGTGCAGCCGTTTTCGGACACCGCCTTGCGGATGGGCCGGAATACGTGGTCCAGCGCCTCGCGTTCGGGCAGGGCCAGCCGCAGAGGATTGTCGATACGGATGCCGTTGACTTCCAGCGCCGCCGCTTCGATGTTGGCGCCGGGAAACGGTTCGACGTGCGCAAATACGGTCTGTCGACGTACCAGCGTGCCGTCTTCCTCAATCCCGAGGATGACCGCGGCAATCTCCAGCAGCGCGTCGGTACGCGAATTGAAGCCGCCGGTTTCGACATCGACAACCACGGGCAGAAAGCCGCGGAATCGGTGACCAACTTTGGTTTTTGGCGCGGATGAGTCCATGAGAGCGGGGTCGTGGTAGCTGCATAGGATATCCGGAATCACCCGTCGGGTCGGTTCGCGGCCCCGCAGACGCACCGCGGGACATATAATCCCGCCCCCGCGCCGATCGTCGGCGCGACCGTCCAATCGCAGGGTTTTTCCTATGAGCAAGCAGGGCTCGGGCGTGCGCAAGATTGCGCTGGCCTATTCCGGAGGTCTGGATACCTCGGTCATTCTCAAATGGCTGCAGGATGTCTATCAGGCTGAAGTCGTCACCTTCACTGCCGATATCGGCCAGGGTGAGGAGCTGGACTCGGTGCGGCCGAAGGCGCAGCAGTTCGGCGTTAAAGAGATCTTCATCGACGACCTGCGCGAAGAATTCGTGCGCGATTTCGTGTTTCCGATGTTTCGCGCCAATGCAGTGTATGAGGGCGAGTATCTGCTTGGCACTTCGATTGCGCGGCCGCTGATCGCCAAGCGTCTGGTCGACATCGCACGTGAAACCGGATGCGATGCGATTGCACACGGGGCGACCGGCAAGGGCAACGACCAGGTCCGCTTCGAGCTGGGCGCTTACGCGCTGTGGCCTGAAGCCAAGGTCATCGCGCCGTGGCGCGAGTGGGATCTGAACTCGCGCGAGAAGCTGCTGGCCTACGCCGAAACGCATGGCATTCCCATTGCCAAGAAGAAGGACGGCGGCTCGCCATACTCGATGGACGCCAATGCGTTGCATATCTCCTACGAAGGGGGCGGCCTGGAAGATCCGTGGTGGTGCCCGCCGGATGACATCTGGCGCCTGACGGCCAACCCTGAAGAGGCGCCGGACGAAGCCGAGATCGTCACGATCACGTTCGATCGCGGTGACGCAGTGGCCGTCAATGGTCAGCCGCTGAGCCCCTTTGGCGTGCTGGATGCGCTGAACCGTCTGGGTGGCCGCCACGGCATCGGCCGACTCGACATCGTCGAAAACCGCTACGTCGGCATCAAATCGCGCGGCTGCTATGAAACGCCGGGCGGCACCATCCTGCTGAAGGCCCACCGCGCGATCGAGTCGTTGTGCCTGGATCGTGAACAGGCCCATCTGAAAGACGAGATGATGCCGCGCTATGCGCATCTGATCTATAACGGCTACTGGTTTTCGCCGGAACGTCGCGCACTGCAGGCTCTGATCGACGACACCCAGCAGCGCGTCAATGGTGAAGTGCGTCTGAAGCTGTTCAAGGGCAGCGTCTACAACGCCGGACGGCGTTCGGACGACTCGCTGTTCGACGCTACCTTGTCGACTTTCGAGGATGATCGCGGCGCCTACAACCAGAAGGATGCCGAAGGTTTTATCCGACTGAACGGCTTGCGCCTGCGCACCTCGGCCAAGCGCGATCAACGCTAGGTTTAAGCTCACTGAAGCCTGCGCATCGTTCCCTTGACGCAGGCTTTTCACGCCTCCCGCACCCACCTGATCCGGGCGCCTCGGCGAAGTGCGATTGGGGGCATCCGGATGGCTTGCTGAAGTGCTGTTTTCCTGAATCCCAGATGAACCGGATTGTCTGCGACAGGCGACTGAGCGCCGTTCGTCAGATACTCCCCCCGGTTCCCCCTTTTCGGGGCGGATTTGTGGCGCCGCATTGATATGAATCAGGGTAGGATTCGACCCGACGGCATATAGTGCCGCTTTCAGCCAGCCATTGATCGAAGAAGAGGCCAGCCATGACTCAGAACACCCTATCCCGCCGCGCGCTGCTGCGCGGTTTTGCCACCGGTCTTGCGGTACTGCCGGCGTTGCAGCTCGGTTCCGCTGCCGCAGCCGATGCGGCAACGCTGTCGGAAACCGATCCGAGCGCGCAGGCGCTGGGTTACGTTGCCGACGCAACCAAGATCGATGCAGCCAAGGAAGCGGCTTTCAAGGCCGGTAGTGCCTGCCATTCGTGCGCGCTGTATATGACTGCGCAGGAAAGTGGCGGTCATGCCCCGTGCGCCGCATTCCCGGGCAAGGTGGTCGCCGCTGCCGGTTGGTGCCGCGCCTACGCCGCCAAGCCGGCCTGATCG